>JAJNQF010000175.1 GCA_021154945.1 Sphingomonas sp. | reverse complement strand
CGCCTTCGGCGCCACCTCCCCCTGGCGGGGGAGGATCGCGAAGCCTGCGTATTCTTACATCCCGCCCCCAAAGGCTCACGGGATCAGGCGGTCCGCGCGGAGTTGTTCGAAC
The DNA here is from genome assembly GCA_021154945.1 of Sphingomonas sp. Classification (GTDB taxonomy): domain Bacteria; phylum Pseudomonadota; class Alphaproteobacteria; order Sphingomonadales; family Sphingomonadaceae; genus Sphingomonas. The sequence continues at coordinate 4,093 of JAJNQF010000175.1, read as the reverse complement.
AGGTCGAAGAACGCGTCGTCGGTGGGCTGATACTCCTTGAACCCGAGCCGGCGGCTCTTGCCCATGTCCGTCACCACCTCGATCGGGCGGCCGAGATCGGCGTCGGTGTGCCAGGGAGACGCGAGGCGGGACAGATCGGCCTCGGCGAGGCCTTCGCGGGCGGCAATCTCGCGCCAGATGCCGGCGTCATCCTTCATCTGTTCCTCGAGCGGCAGGACGGTGCCGTCGAACGGGGCGGCCTCGATCCCGAACCAGTCTGCGATGCGGCCCCACAGCCAGCTCCAACGGAAGACGTCGCCGTTGACGACGTTGAACGCCTCGTTGCGGGCGGTCGGCGTGGTCGCGGCCCACAACAGGTGATCGGCGAGCAGGCTGGCGCTGGTCATGTCGGTAAGGCCGTTCCACTGCGCGGCCGAACCGGGGAAGCGGAACGGGCGCCCGGTCTCGCGACACAGCGTCGCATAGACCGCGAGCGTGGTGCCCATGTTCATCGCGTTGCCGACCGCCTTGCCGATGATCGTGTGCGGGCGGTGGACGCTCCAGCCGAAGCCGTCGCGCTCCGCCGCCTCGAACACCGCGTCTTCCTGCGCATAGTAGAAATTCTCGACGTCGAGGCGCCCTTGTTCCTCGCGGAACGGGGTCTGCGGGAGGACGCCCTTCCCGTACGCCTCGAACGGTCCGAGATAATGCTTGAGCCCGGTGACGAGCGCGACGTGGCGGACGCTGCCGCCGGGGCTGAGCGCGCCGAGCAGGTTGCGGACCATGCCGCCGTTCACGCGGATGTTCTCCGCCTCGCTGTCCTGGCGCGACCAGGTTGCGATGAATACCGCATCGGGCCTGATGCCGGTCAGGGCCGCCTCAAGGCTGCCTGGATCCTGCAAGTCGGCGGCGACCGGCTGCACACCGTCCTGTTCGGTCGGCCGGCGCGCGAGGCCGTATACCGCCCAGCCCGCCTTCACCAACGCCGCCGCGGTCGCGCTGCCGACGATCCCGCTCGTACCCACTACCAATGCCGTTCCGGCCATGTGCAATTCCCGTATCTGGTGATGATCCCGTGACGTCCCAAACGCGCCGAATTTTGGAAGGGGTCCACGGCGTCCCGTTTGCGGTGGCGGCGGGTGCGCGGTTGTGGCTATGGGGCGCGGATGACCGCATCGGATCTCCAGAGCCTGTTCGTCACCAACCTCGTCCGGTACAATAGCGGCGATCGGCGGCGGTGGCGGCTGATCGTCGGCGATGTGAAGGTCTACAGCCTCGCGACGCACGCGCATTGCAACTGGGCGGTGACGCCGTCGGGCAGCGCGAGCGAGGTCGACGCAGTCGAGCGGCTGGCGGACCGACTGCGCGAGGATCATCCTATCATTACCGCCGGCTGACGGCATCTCATCTTACGCAGGAGCGACACATGGCGAAGCAATATTGGGCGCAGATCATCGAACTCGACGAGGAGATGACGGCCGCGACGATCCCGGGCGCGACGGATCACGAGGATGCGGCGGATTCGCTGGTGGCGGACTTCGTCGGCGCAATGGGCGGCGAGATCACCTCGGGCGCGGTCCGCGTCTGGGTGCAGGGCGGGGTCGAGAAGGTCTATGACTGGAAGGCCGACTTCACGATGCCCGACATGGATGAGATGGGCGACGAGGACGAGATGGAGGTCGAGGGCGAGATCGAATTGACCGAGCGGGTTTGATCGACTTGCTCCCCTCCCTGGAAGGGAGGGGTTGGGGGTGGGTCGGCCAGTTGTCGGACGTCTTCCTTCCCAAGCGGCCTACCCACCCCCGGCCCCTCCCTTTCAGGGAGGGGTGAAGGTCAGGGGACGGTTTGGCCCGCCGGCGCGAGTTCGTGCCATTCGTGGCCGTCATGAGCCAGAAGCGTGTCCGCCGCAGCCGGGCCGAGCGTGCCGGCTTCGTACGGCTCCGGAATGCTCTGGTCGGTCGCCCATAGATCGAGGAACGGCTGCACCGCGGCCCAGCCGGCCTCGATCGCATCGGCGCGCTGGAACAGGGTCTGGTCGCCGGCGAACAGGTCGTAGATCAGCGACTCGTAACCGGTCAGGTGGCCGATATCGAACGCGTCGGCGTAGCGGAAGTCGAGCGCGATCGGGGCGGTCGCGACTTCGAGGCCGGGACGCTTGATGTTGATGTCCATGCTCAGCCCCTCGTCCGGCTGGATCTGGATGATCAGGCGGTTGGGCGGAAGCATGTCCGCCGCTGCGCCCGGGAACGAGGCGAACGGCACGGGCTTGAAGGTGATCACGATCTCGGTGTCGCGACAGTTCATCGCCTTGCCGGTGCGCAGGTAGAACGGCACCCCCGCCCAGCGCCAGGTGTCGACCATCAGCTTCAGCGCGACATAGGTCTCGGTATGGCTGTCCGGCGCGACGTCGGCGGTGGCGGTGTAGTCGGGGACGTCGTGGTCCTGCACCTTGCCCGCCGTGTAGGCGCCGCGGACGCCGTTGCGCTTGGCCTGTGCGGGCGAATAGGCGCGGACCGCCTTCAGCACCTTGCCCTTCTCGTTGCGGATCGCCTCCGCATCGAAGTTCGCGGGCGGCTCCATCGCGACCATCGCGAGCAGCTGGAACAGATGGTTCGGTACCATGTCGCGCAACGCGCCGGTCGCATCGTAGAATTTGCCGCGGGTGCCGACATCGACGGTTTCGGCAGCGGTGATCTGGACGTGCCCGATGCAGTCGGAATTCCAGACGCGCTCGATCATCATGTTCGCGAATCGCGCGGTCATGATGTTCTGCACCGTTTCCTTGCCGAGGAAATGATCGATCCGGTAGACCTGTGCCTCCGAGACCTTGTCGAGGATGCGCGCATTGAGATCGCGCGCGGAGGCAAGATCGTGGCCGAACGGCTTCTCGATCGCGATCCGACGGAAGGCGTGCGGGGTTTCGGCCATCAGGCCGTGCTCCGCGAGCTTGTCGACGATATCGCCGAAGAACTTGGCCGGGACCGCGAAGTAGAACGCGACGTTGCCGGTCACGCGGGTCTTGAGCTGTTCGTAGACGTCGTCCTTGGTGAAATCGCCCTGGAGATACCCGACGCGATCCTTGAGGCGGGCCCAGGCCTCGCCTTTCTCGCCCGCGCCCTCGCCGCCCTTGGCATCGAAGCTGCCAAGCGCATCGCGGAGCGTCTGGTCGTTCCCCTCGTCGATGCCGACGCCGAGCACGTGGAAGTCGTCGCCGACCAGGCCCAGCCGCGTCATGTTGATTAGCGCCGGCATCAGCAGCCGGCGGGTGAGATCGCCGAACGCGCCGAAGATCACGAGCGTCGTGGGCGGTGCTGGCTTCACGGACTTGCTCATGATTTCGCCTCGGACATGCATCGACCCTTTCTACGGCAGTTCTGGGGTTTGGGTGGTTCTCTCAAACAGCGTAGCGTGCGCCGATGTTCCCGACACCCGGTTGTGTCGCGCTCACCCGGGCGATCAGGTCGCCGTGAGGATATTGTCGCCGAAAGAGCGTGCGTCGACCTCGGACCAGTCGAGTTCCTCCTGCAACCGACGATAGACGTCCTCGGCGATTTCGCCGCTGTCGCGCATCCGGTGGAGGACGACGCGCTGGCAGGCGATCATCTCGAGGTGGAGTTCGTCGAATTCGGAGGTGGCCTGCGGATCGTCCGCCTCGGCGGTGACCTTGCCGGCCGCGCCGTAGCGGAAGCGCAGCGCGTCCGCCGCCTCGCCGGCGCGCGCGGGCAGGACGGCGAGCCCGGCCTCGATCAGACGTTTCCGCGCGGGCGCGATCTCGTCCGCGAGCCCGGAATCCGCACCGAGGTTCAACCGTCGGATCAGCGGGCCGAGCGTAAGCCCTTGCAGCATCAGCGTACCGATCACCACGCCGAACGCGGCGAGCACGATCAGGTCACGGCCCGGCACCGAACTCGGGAGCGCGAACGCAGTGGCCAGCGTCAGCAGCCCCCGCATGCCGGACCAGGACAGGATCAACGACGCATTCCACGGCGGCGGCTTGGGGAGCCAGGACGGCGTATAGCGGCTGGCGATCACGCCCTCCACGAAGCGCACGAAGAACACCCACGCGACTCGCGTCACCAGCACGGTCGCGAGAACCGCGGCGGCGAACCCGATC
>JAJNQF010000151.1 GCA_021154945.1 Sphingomonas sp. | reverse complement strand
TCGAGATCGACATGCCGCTCGAGCGTTGCGGCGATCGCATCGAGCGCGGCATCGATCGACGCGCTATGATCGGGTCCGCTGGACGCGACGCCGAGCCGCGCAAGCCACGCCGCGCGTTGCTCCGCGAGCGCGAGCAGGCCGTGGACGTAGCTGCCCGACACCAGCCCGTCTGCACTCGTCGCGCCTTCGGGGCTGCCATCGGCGCGGTGGCCGGCCGGGCGTGCGGTCGCGGGGCCGGTGGTAGCACCCATGTGCATCTCATAGCCCTCGAACGCCGCGCCCTGCGTCCGGCCGCGCACCCTTTCCAGCGTCTTGCGGCCGGTGAGGACCGTGTCGATGTCGAGCAACCCGAGCCCGTCGACGCGCCCCGCCGGCCCCTCGATCCCGTCAGGGTCGGCGATGCTGCGACCGAGCATCTGATAGCCGCCGCAGAGCCCGAGCACCGGTTTGCCACGGCGGTGATGCGCGCGGATATCGATGTCCCAGCCTTGCGCGCGAACGAAGGCGAGGTCGGGGATCGTCGCCTTCGATCCCGCGAGCACGATCATGTCGACCTCCGGGATCGGTGTGCCCGGCGGCACCATCACCAACGCGACACCGGGCTCGAGCCGAAGCGGATCGAGGTCGTCGAAATTGGCGATCCGCGGCGTGATCGGGCAGGCGATCGTGACGCGGCGTTGGGCACTGGCGGCGGGGCGTTCGAGGATCACTGCGTCCTCGCTCGGCAACCGTACCGCGTCGGCCAGCCACGGCACGACGCCGTAGCCGCGCCATCCGCTCCGCGCTTCGATCGCGCGATAGCCGTCGTCGAACAGCGCCGGGTCGCCGCGGAACTTGTTGATCAGGAAGCCGTGGATCATCGCCGCATCTGCCGGATCGATCACCGCGCGCGTGCCGACGATCGCCGCGATCACGCCGCCGCGGTCGATGTCGCCGACCAGCACCACGGGGACGTCGGCAGCCCGCGCGAACCCCATGTTGGCGATGTCGCCGGCGCGCAGGTTGATCTCCGCCGGGCTGCCCGCGCCTTCGACGACGACGAGATCGCAGCCTGCCGACAGCCTCTCAAAGCTGTCGAGCACGTCGACCAGTAATCCCTCGCGTCCCTCGCGCCAGCGCGCTGCGGCGAGCGTGCCGCGCACCTGCCCGCGGACGATCAGTTGCGAGGTGCGGTCGCCCTGAGGCTTGAGCAGCACCGGGTTCATGTCGACGCTGGGTTCGACCCGGCAGGCGATCGCCTGCGTCGCCTGCGCGCGGCCGATCTCGCCGCCCTCGGCGGTGACGGCGGCGTTGTTCGACATATTCTGTGGCTTGAACGGGCGAACCGACAGCCCGCGATTGGCGAACGCGCGGCATAGCCCCGCGACCAGCACCGACTTGCCGACGTCCGAGCCGGTCCCCTGAAGCATCAGAGCGCCCATGCGATCCCTCCGACGATGACGAACAGCAGCGCGCACGCCCGGCGACAGATGCCGAGCGCGGCGCGAAGATCGACGGCGGTCGCGTCGGCACGGCCGTCACCGATATACGGCTTGGCGACGCTGACCCCGTCATAGGCGATCGGCCCGGCCAGCCGCAGGCCGAGCGCGCCGGCCATCGCCGCTTCGGGCCAGCCGGCGTTGGGCGACGCGTGATTCCCCGCGTCGCGCCACATCGTCCGCCATCCGCCGAGCCCGGCAAGGCACAGCAGCACGCCGCTGAGCCGCGCGGGGATCAGGTTCGCGACATCATCGATCCGCGCTGCCGCCCAGCCGAACGCGCGCCAACGTTCCTCGCGATGCCCGATCAGACTATCGGCCGTGTTGATCGCCTTGTAGGCCCACAGTCCCGGCAGCCCCGCGACGAGCAGCCAGAACAGCGGTGCGACGACGCCGTCACACACGCTCTCGGCAAGGCTCTCGATCGCTGCGCGTGCGACGCCGGCTTCGTCGAGCGAGGCGACGTCACGGCCCACGATCATCGCGACGCGCGCGCGGCCAGTCTCGAGATCGCTCGCGGCCAGCGCACGTGCCACCGGAACGACATGATCGTACAGGCTGCGGATCGCTAGCCCCGGCGCGGCCATGAGGCCGATCGCGATCCATGCCGCCGAGCCCAGCGCGTGACGGGCGAGCAGCGTCGTCGCCCACGCCACTCCAATCGCGATGGCGACGACCAAGGCCAATGTCGCGATTCCTGCGGCGCGACGATGGGCGCTCGATGCGGCGGGGATATTCCAGCGCGTCTCCGCCCAGCCGATCACGCGCGCGAACCCGCCGACCGGATGACCGATCCGGGCATAAAGCGCCGGCGGCCAGCCGATCACCACGTCCACCAGGATCGCCAGCGCTGCGATCGGCTCAGCCATCGGCAAGAGCCCGGTCGAGGCGGTCGAATGCGGCGTCGTCCCCCGGCACGCCGAAGCGGAGCCAGCGCGGCGCATGATCGAACGGACGCGTGAGGATACCCGATCGCGCGAGGCGTTCGAAAACCGCTGGGGCATCGTCGCTTTCCACCAGCCGGAACAACGGGCACGCGCCGAGGCTTTGCAGACCGTGCCGGCCGAGCAGCGTGTCAAGCCGGCCGGCGCGCGCGACGATTGATCGCCGAGCCTCCGCGATCCACGCGGTATCCCGGTAGGCCGCCGTGCCGTAGGCGACCGCGAGCGCGGAGACGGGCCAACTGCCCAAACGACGCCGCATCGCTTCCGCCTGCACGGGCGGCGCGATCATGAAGCCCAGTCGCACGCCCGCGAGCCCGAAGAACTTGCCGAACGAACGGAATATGATCGCCCGGTCGTCGGGATCGAGACGCGGGACGAGGCTGAACGCCGGTGCGATATCGGCAAAGGCTTCGTCGACGACCAGCCACGTGCCGCACCGGGCGATCCGCAACAGTCGATCGGGCGTATCGAGGGCACCGTCGGGATTGTTCGGGTTGGCCAACAGGAGCGTGCCGTCGCGGATCGTGTCGATCGCGTCGCGCGGGATCGGTGTCGCACCCCCGATCGCATCCTCATGCGTGGAGTAGCTGGGCGTGACGAAGCGGACCGGCGACGGCAGGTCGAGGCTATCGAGCGCGCGAAGGCCGATCTCGCTGCCCGGCAAGGCGACGACCCGATCCACGCTGGCGCCGAACATCGCCGCCGCGGCCGCTTCGAGATCGCGGATGGCGGCCGGGGAGGGTAGTTGTTGCAGATCGACCGGTGGCGCGCGGTCGGCGGGCCAGGGGCATGGATTAATGCCGGTCGACAGATCGAGCCACGGCTGAGGCGCACCCGGATAGCAGGTGGCGGCGATGTCGATCCGTCCACCATGGATGCGCAGGGCCTTCATTCCGTCGTCAGTCCCATGGGCTTTTGCTTGATCTTCGCGGCGTCATCGTCATTCCGGGTGGCGGCCGCAAGCACGAAGGACATGACATGGTGCAATCAGTTGGAGCGGCGTTCGGTAAGAGCCTGTTCGTGCTCGGTGGCGCGCGCTCGGGCAAGAGCCGTCATGCGCAGCAAACCGCCGAGGCGATCGCGACGGCCCAGCAACTCAAGCTCGTCTATGTCGCGACCGCACAGGCGTTCGATGGCGAGATGACCGATCGGATCGCGCGCCACCGCGCCGATCGCGACGACCGGTGGGAGACCATCGAGGCACCGCTGGCGCTGCCCGACGCCCTGCTTGCCGCCGACGCGATCGATACCGTCCTGCTCGTCGATTGCCTGACCTTGTGGGTATCCAACCTGCTGCTCGACGATGCGCCGATCGCGGCGCGGACCGATGCGCTGCTGGATGCGATCGGTCGGCTCGAAGGGCGGATCATCGTGGTGTCGAACGAGGTCGGGCTCGGGATCGTGCCGGACAACGCATTGGCCCGCCGGTTCCGGGATGCCGCGGGGTTTCTCCATCAGCGCATCGCCGCTGAGATGGATTCGGTCGATCTGGTGATGGCAGGCCTCGTCCAGCGCTGGAAAGGACCGCCGCGTCCGTAGCGGCATGCAATCGAAGACGCCGAACCTTCCTCGATTGCAATTGGCTTTTCGCTCTAATCGCGAGCATAGGTAGATGACGCAATATTGGGGGGTTCTATGCATAGCAAGGTGCAAACGATCGCGCGGCTGAAATCGATGGTTTTTCTTATCGAAGAAGCGCTTCGAATCGCCGACGAGGGGGATAATGCGTTGCTCGGCGCAAAACTCAGTGACTGTATCGATAACCTTCAGACCGCGCTCGTCAAAATCGGATCGCAGGTCGAAGTCGGTCGTCGAATCATCAAGGATTCCCTGCCGATGGCGCCTGCATCACTCGCGATCTGACAACGAATGCTTGATTTATACGTTGGTTAGGTGATCCGGATGACCGCGTGCTCGATATCGGGCACGTCTGAACTGAAATTTACACTTAAATCCTGATCCATGTTTGCGGTTCAGTGCTGACATATATCTAAACGCCTTTGTTCGGACTATGTTATTGCCGTTCATCGTTAGCCGTTTTTTGGGCCCTGACGACCGAGAGATGCATGTGCTCCCGCCCCGATATTTGCGGGAATACGCTATGATCTCGACATCCAGTCCCTTGGCCCTGATGGTGCGCAAGCTCGAAACCCATGCGACGCTGAACGCAGACGACCGTGCGGCATTGCTCGCGCTGCCCTATACGCTCCGCACCTACGAGCCGTCCTCGTATCTGGTTCGCGAGGGCGACGCGCCGGAGCAATGTGCGGTGCTGTTGTCCGGGTTCGCCTATCGCCAGAAGCTGACGGGTTCGGGGATGCGCCAGATCGTCTCGCTGCATATCCCGGGCGATGCGCTCGATTTCCAGCATTTGTTCCTCGACGTCGCCGACCACAACGTCCAGACGCTGACCCGCGCGGAGGTCGCAACGATCCCCAGGACGGCGTTGCGTGACCTGGCCCGCAAACGTGCTTCGATCGGCAATGCGATCTTCGTCAACACATTGGTGGAGGGGTCGATCTTTCGCGAATGGATCCTGAACATCGGGCGCCGCGATGCGCGGTCGCGACTGGCGCATTTCCTATGCGAATTCGCCATCCGTCTCGACATGCAGGGGCTGACCGGAGCGGGCGATTACGAATTGCCGATGAGCCAGGAACAGCTTGGCGATGCACTGGGCCTGACCGCGGTACATGTGAACCGAACGATCAAGTCGCTCGAAGCCGATGGCCTGATCAGCCGTAACCGGCGCAGGATCAGCTTTCCCCAATGGGACGCGTTGCGCGAACTCGCCGATTTTTCCAGCCGGTACCTGCATCTCGCCCAGCAGAAGATCTAGCGCCCGAACTCAATCGTCGCGGGTATGGGAAACCGAATCGATGATCCGGCCGCCCGCCATGAAAACGGCGATCGGGCACGCCGCGAACAGGAGCCAGCCGCCATATCCGGGGTATTGCTGGAGATAGTGCATCCCGCGCTCCACTGCGCCGAGGCCGAGGCCGTAGATCACGAGGAAAGCCTCGAACTTGGTCTTGATGACGAACAGGCGAGTAAAGCGGGTCCACATGGCGGGCATCTCAGCAAGATACGTACCAGTGGCGGTTCTGCGCGGTTTCGGTCGGTGCCGGCGTGGTTAACTGTAAATTAACCCGACGATCGAGTGCGGATTTCTGGCTGTCAGAGACGCGGCACATGGGTGACGCGGTCGGCTTCGCGGACGTCCAGGGCGCGCGCGCAAGCCTCGGCTAGCACGACGCCGTCGTCGGTCTCGCGAACCTTGCCGAACGCCGCGCGGAAGTCGGCGAGATGGCCTGCCGCAACCAAGGCGTCTTTGCCGTCGTCACCGTCGATCGCCACCACGCTGCTGGTCCGCGCGTCGGCGATAGACCGGACCTGATCGGTGCGTGCGGTCATGGTCGGGCCGCCGTCGAAGATGTCGACGTAATTCTCGAACGCGAAGCCTTCGTTCTCCAGCATCCGCATGGCTGCGCGACCCGAAGGATGCGGCAGGCCGATCGCCGCGCGTGCGCTCTCGGTCAGCATCGCGGTGTAGATCGGATGTTTCGGCATCAGGTCGGCGATGAACTGGTGGCCGTTGATCGCATTGAACTGGTCCGCGTCCTGGAAATTCATCCCGAAGAAGCGGCCCGCGAGGCCGTCCCAGAACGGTGAGCCGCCGGCCTCGTCGATCACGCCGCGCAGTTCGGCGAGGATCCGGTCCGCGAAGCGCGCGCGGTGCATCTTGATGAAGAGGTAGCGGCTTCGTGCGAGCAGCAGCCCGAGGCCACCGGCGCGTTCGCCGGGATGGAGGAACAGCCCCCCGACTTCGCTCGCGCCTTCGAGGTCGGTGGCGAGGGTCAGCATGTCCGCGCGGAAAGTGCGGTTCAGTTCGCGGCTATGCTGGGTGAGCTGGCCGATCCGGTAGCTGTAGAACGGGTAGCTCTGTCCCACCTGCGTGAAGATCTGGCAGGTGCCGCGCACCTCCTGCGTCTCGATGTTTTCGAGGATGAGGACGAACAGCTCGTCCTGGACCGGGCCATCGGTGCGCGCGAAGGCGGCGTGGCTGCGTTCGAGCTTGGCGGTCAGCGCGCGTCGGTCGGGCGGCAGGTTAGTGAAGCCGCCACCGGTGAGCTTGGCCATTTCGTAGAGATGCTGGAGATCGGCATCGACCGCGGCTCGAATCCTGAAGCTCACAAGCGGCCCTCCGCGATACGCAAAATGGTGACGGCCGACAGCGCCCCGCGCTCGGCCAGGCTGTCGGGGATCATGAATTCGTCGGTCGAATGGATCGCGCCACCGCGAACGCCCATCGTGTCGACGACCGGCACGCCGGCGGCGGCGATGTTGTTGCCGTCGCAAACGCCGCCGGTCGCCTTCCAGGCGATGTCGAGGCCGAGGTCCGCACCCGATGCCTTGACCAGATCGAACAGCCGCGCGGCGCCCGGGTCGATCGGCTTCGGGGGGCGATTGAAGCTGCCATGGACCTCGATGCGGACGTCATGCTCGGCAGTGACCATCGCGACGGCGGAGTCGATATGCGACTGTGCGCGCGTGATCTCGTCGAGCGTCGCGGGGCGGAAGTTGATGCGCAGGATGGCGAGGTCGGGCACGACGTTGTTCGGGCCGCCGCCCTCGATCCGTGCCGGGTTCACGGCGAGGCGGGGCCCGCGCACCTTCGACAGGCGCACCGCGATGTCGGCCGCTGCGACCAGCGCGTTGCGGCCGTCCTCCGGGTTGCGACCAGCATGCGCGCTGCGGCCATGGACGATGATCGAGAAGTTTCCCGTGCCGCCACGCGCACCGGCGAGCGTACCGTCGGCAAGCGCCGGTTCGTAGGTCAGCGCGGCGACCTTGCCGTGCGCGGCGCGGGCCAGCAGCGCGGCCGAGGAGAAGGAGCCGGTCTCTTCGTCCGAGTTGATGACCACGTCATAGCCGATCCGGGCGGCGAGGGGGCTGGCTTCGACCGCCCGGAGCGCCGCCAGCATGACGGCGAGGCCACCCTTCATGTCGGCGACGCCGGGGCCATTCAGCCGGCGGTCTTCGAGCCACTGGAGCGATTGGAACGCGTGATCGACCGGGTAGACCGTATCCATGTGCCCGGTGAACAGCATGCGGACCGGCGCGTCGGGACGCACGACGAGATGCAGGTGCTTGCCGTGCTCGATCGCCGAGACCACGCCTTGCGCACCAACGCTGTCGACCGGGGTCGGCTCGACCATCGTGATCTCGCCCGGCAGGCTCGCGAACGCATCGCCGAGCAATCCCGCCATCGTCGCGAGCCCCGTCAGATTGCGCGTGCCGCTGTTGATAGCGGCCCACGTCTCGACCTGGGCCAACATGGGTGCAGCGCTCGCCGTGTCGACGGCATCGCGCTCTATCGTTGAAAGTCCCCTCATCGCCTAACCCTAGCGAGGCCGGGCGCGCGTGGGAACAGCGTCAGAAGCTGTAGACCAGCGATGCGCGGCTGGTGGTGTCGGTCGAAACCGAGCCGACCGGCGGTTCGCTTTCATACTGGACGCTGTATGACAGCGCGGCGGATAGCGGCCCGATCAGCTTTGCGTTGAGCGACGTCGTACCGCTGAGCGTGCTGTTGTAGCGCTGCACATAGGCGGACGCGACCTGGCTGACCGACAGTCCGCTGAGAATGCGGATGCTGAAGTTCGCGGTGCCACGTGCCGCGATGCTGCTTTGCACGGTATTGTCGGTGAACTCGGTATCGCGATACGCAGGCCCCAATTCGAGATCGAGTTTAGTGCCCGCGGTCTTGATTACGCTGTAGCCGGCACCGACCGACGTCGAGTAACGGTTGAAATAGCCCAGGAAGCGGTCGCTTTCATACTGGGCGACGCCGTAGATATACGCGCGATCGTCGACCTTGTAATTGGGTTCGTACGAAGCGAGGTAATGCTCGCGCGTGGTGATGTTGAGGTTCGACTGATAGTCGGCCTGCGCATGGAACTTATGCCGCCAGCGAAGACCTTCGCGGTTCAGGTCCAGCACCGCCGTCCCGCCCGCGGTGTCGGAATTGCCCGTCGTCAGATAGCCGCCGACCTCCGCCTTACCGCTCCACAAGTCGAGAAAGCTCGCCTGGCGGATAACCTGTGTGCGCTGCGCTGCGCGGTCGGCCTTCCACTTCTCGGCGATCGCCAACACCGCGTCGCCGCTGAGCGGATCGGCGGCGCGAGCGTATTTTGCGACCGTGTTGACGTCCGCCTCGTTCCCCGACTCCAGCGCCGCATCGAGCATCGCGCGGATCGTTTCTGGGATCATCACCGATTGCGGATCGGGCGCGTTCGCCAGCAGCAGCGGGGCGAGAAGGAGAAGGGATAAGCGAAGCACAGCCGTTCCGTAGCGGCAGTGCAGCATATTGGGAACTGCTCAGCGCTGGCCGGTTGCGCCGAGATGTGGCGCGAAGGCGGCGAGTACCTGTTCGTAGAGCGCCTTCTTGAACGGCACGATCAGCCGCGGCAGGTCGGCGGGATCGCTCCAGCGCCATGCACGGAATTCCTCGTGCTCGGTGGCGATGTTCACGTCGGCGTCGGTGCCGAGGAAGCGGTACAGGAACCAGCGCTGCGTCTGGCCGCGCCATTTGCCCTTCCAGACCTTGCCGAGCAGTTCTGGGGGGAGGTCGTAGACGAACTCGCCGGCGGCCTCCGCAATCAGTTCGACCTTGTCGGGCGTGACTCCGGTTTCCTCGCCGAGTTCGCGCAGCGCGGCGGCTTCGGCGTCCTCGCCGGGATCGATCCCGCCCTGCGGCATCTGCCATGCCTCCAGCGGCGAATCATTGCGCTGGCCGACGAAGACCTTGCCCTCGGCGTTGATCAGCATGATGCCGGCGCAGGGACGGTAGGGGAGGGTCGAAACGTCGGTCAAAATAGTCTCCGCAACGCAGGTACTTGGGGCTCGGGCAGCTTGGGTCTCGGGCATCGCGCTCCTACCTACGGAGCATGATCCATGTCGTCCACCATCCCGACTATGTCACGCCAGCGCCTGCGCGTTCGACCTACCGTTGGAACAAGAACGGGCTGATCCGCGACCTGCTGCTCGACAAAGGCGATGCCGTCGCATGGCATCGCGCCGAGACGACGCCGACTGCGTGGCTAGAGGCGGTGCATGACGAGGATTATGTCGCCGAGGTGCTTCGCGCGGACGTGCCGAAGGAGAAGGAGCGGCGGATCGGGTTCCCGGTGACGGAGGCGGTGGCATCGCGCGCGGCGATCGTGCCGCACGGGACGTGGCTCGCGGCCTGCCTCGCGCTGGAGCACGGGTTTGCAGCGAATACGGCGGGCGGGAGCCATCATGCACTGTCGAATACCGGCGCCGGGTTCTGCGTGTTCAACGATCTCGCGGTGGCGGCGGCGCGGTTGATCGACGAGCGCCGCGTGGCGCGCGTGCTAGTGGTCGATTGCGACGTGCATCAGGGCGACGGGACCGCGGCGCTGCTGGCGGGACGGCCGGAGATCGCGACCTATTCGATCCACGCGGAGAAAAATTTCCCGGTGCGGAAAGCGCGATCAACGGTCGACGTGCCGCTGCCCGACAAGGTCGGCGACGAGGTTTATCTGGCGACGCTGGAGTCGACGCTGGTGCCGTTGCTCGACGAGTTTCGGCCGGAGCTGATCCTGTATCAGGCGGGGGTGGATCCCTTTGCAGGAGACCGGCTCGGCCGGCTGTCGCTGACGCTGGACGGACTGGTACGACGCGAACGCCTGATCGCGCGGCTGGCGATCG
>JAJNQF010000139.1 GCA_021154945.1 Sphingomonas sp. | reverse complement strand
TTCGTCTGTATAGCGTCCCGACTGCAGCACCTCTTCGGCGGCAACCGGATCGAGCCCGGCCTGTGTCGCGGCATCGACCAGGACGCGGTGATCGCCAGGGTCGGCATTGTCGGTGAAATTGGCCGTGAACAGCGCGTGCTTGAGCGCAGCCTGCCCTCCTTCGATCTGCGCCCAGTGCAACAGGCGGTGCGCGTCGAACGTGTTGTAGATCCGGCTTGCGTCGGTCATCGCCATCGTGAAGCCGAGGTCGCGTGCACGCTCGACGATCATCGCGCGATTGGCCGCCGACTGCTCGCGGGTGGACCCGTATTTCTCCGCGATATGCTCGCCGATGTTCTGGCCACCGGCCGGCATCGCCGGATTGAGCTCGAACGGCTGGAAGACGATCTCGACATCGAGCACATCCGCCGCGCGGGCCACGGCGTCCTCCAGCGCGCGCAGGCCGATGATGCACCACGGGCAGGCGATGTCCGACACGAAATCGATCTTGAGATGGGCGGTCATGGCAGTCTCCGAGATGCGCGCTTCGCCGTAGATGGCAGCGGCTGGGTCGGCAACCGCGGGGCTTTCGGATGGGTGCGTCGCGTTCCTACATGCCGTCGATGACAAACCCGACCGCGGATCTTTTCGGCACACCACTCCTCCCCGGACTCGCGTACCGCGACGCATTGATCGACCGGGACGAGGAGGCGATGCTGATCGCCCGGATCGACGAACAGGATCTGGCGCCGTTCCAGTTCCAAGGTTGGCTGGGCAAGCGGCTGACCAGGTCGTTCGGCTGGCATTATGATTTCGACACGAGCCAGTTCGGCGCCACCGATCCGTTGCCCGACTGGCTGCTGCCGATCCGCCAGCGCGCCGCCGCGTTTGCGCAACTGCCGGAGGAGGCGCTCGTCCAGGCTTTGCTGATCCGGTACGATCCGGGGGCGGGGATCGGCTGGCACCGCGACCGGCCGGTGTTCGAGCATGTCGTCGGCGTTTCGCTCGGCGTGCCGGCGACGATGCGATTCCGGCGGCGCAAGCCGGGCGGTTTCGACCGCGTTGCCGTGCCCTTGCCGCCGCGCTCCGTCTATCATCTCAGCGGCGAGGCGCGGCATGACTGGGAGCACAGCATCGCCGAGATGGAGGTGACTCGCTGGTCGATCACCTTCCGCAGCTTCACCGCCAGCGCACGGCCAGACCGGCGCTGACGGTCGAAACTCAGACGTCGAGATTGGCGACGTTGAGCGCGTTGTCCTGGATGAACTCGCGGCGCGGTTCGACGACTTCGCCCATTAGCTGGGTGAAGATCTCGTTCGCGCTCTCGGCGTTTACCGCGGTGACGCGGAGCATCGAGCGGACCGACGGGTCGAGCGTGGTTTCCCAGAGCTGCTCCGCGTTCATCTCGCCGAGACCCTTGTAACGCTGGATCGCGAGACCCTTGCGGCCGGCGGTCAGAATCGCGTCGAGCAGATGGCTTGGGCGCGAGACCTGGGTCGAGCCGCGTGCGGCGACGGCGGTGACGGAGCCGATCACGCCGGCACCAGCCTCCACACCCTCTTCGGCCTCGGGCTCTTCGGCCTGCGCGGCCTTGCTAGCGGGGACCAGGTTCGAGGTCTGCGCATAGCTTTCGGCATGCTCGCCCGACAGCGCGTGGAGCTTGCGCGCCTCGGCGGACACCAGGAAGCTGGCCTCGATGATGTGGTGATCGGTGACGCCGCGCCACGCACGCTGGAAGTGGATGCCGCCGTCTTCGGTCAGCACCGCGGTCCAGCGGGCGTCGCCGTCGTCGAGTTCGAGACGACGGGTGACGATCTCCAGACGCGAGGTCCGGTCCTCGACCGACGCCTCGGGATCGAACACGCCGCCGAGAGCCAATGCCTCGATCATCCCGGCGTCGTAGCGCTTGGGAACGTAGCGCATCAGCGTCCGCATCCGGCGCGCGTGATCGACCAGATCCTTGAGGTCGCGGCCCGAGCGACCGCCGCCGGGGCCGTCGAGCACCATCGTATTGACGCCCGCATCGACCAGATATTCGTCGAGCGCCGCATCGTCCTTGAGGTAGACCTCGGACCGGCCCTTGGTCGCTTTGTAGAGCGGCGGCTGGGCGATGTAGAGGTACCCGCCCTCGATGATCTTGGGCATGTGACGGTAGAACAACGTCAGCAGCAGCGTGCGGATGTGCGCGCCGTCGACGTCTGCGTCGGTCATGATGACGATCTTGTGGTAGCGCAGCTTGTCTGCGTTGAAGTCGTCGCGGATGCCGGTGCCCATCGCGGTGATGAGTGTGCCGATCTCGCGGCTCGACAGCATGCGGTCCTCGCGAGCGCGCTCGGTGTTGAGGATCTTGCCGCGCAACGGGAGGATCGCCTGGAAATGGCGGTCGCGGCCCTGCTTCGCCGAACCGCCTGCCGAGTCACCCTCGACCAGGAACAGTTCGGACTTGGCGGGATCGCGCTCCTGGCAGTCGGCGAGCTTGCCGGGGAGCGAGGCGATGTCCATCACGCCCTTGCGACGCGTCAGTTCGCGGGCGCGCTTGGCGGCTTCGCGGGCGGCGGCGGCGTCGATGATCTTGGCGACGATCGCCTTGCCGTGCGCCGGGTTTTCCTCGAGCCATTCGGCCATCTTGTCGGCCATCAGCGATTCGAGCGGCTGGCGGACTTCGGACGAGACGAGCTTGTCCTTGGTCTGGCTGCTGAATTTCGGATCGGGCAGCTTGACCGAGACGATCGCGGTGAGCCCCTCGCGCATGTCCTCGCCGGTGAGCTGGACCTTCTCCTTCTTCAACATGCCGGATTTTTCGGCGTAGTTGTTGAGCGTGCGGGTCAGCGCGGCGCGGAACGCGGCCATGTGCGTGCCGCCGTCGCGCTGCGGGATGTTGTTCGTGAAGGCGAGGACGTTCTCGTAATACGAGTCGTTCCACTGGAGCGCGACGTCCATCGTGACGTCGTCGCGGGTGCCGCTGATCGCGACCGGCTCGGGCATCAACGGCATTTTGGCGCGATCGAGATACTTCACGAACGCGGCGATCCCGCCCTCGTAATAGAGCTCGACCGTCTTCAGCTCCTCGTGCCGCGCGTCGGTGAGGAACAGGCGGACGCCCGAGTTCAGGAAGGCAAGCTCGCGGTAGCGGTGTTCGAGCTTGTCGAAGTCGAAATCGGTGATCTTGAAAGTGGCGGGCGACGGGAAGAAGGTGACGCGCGTGCCCTTCTGGCCGTCCGTTGCGGGGCCGACAACCTTCAATGGCGCGACCGCATCGCCGAACGCGAAGCGCATGTAATGCTCCTCGCCGTTGCGCCAGATCGTCAGGTCGAGCCATTCGCTGAGCGCGTTGACGACCGAGACGCCGACGCCGTGCAGGCCGCCCGAGACCTTGTACGCGTTCTCGTCCGAGGTGTTCTCGAACTTACCGCCGGCGTGGAGCTGGGTCATGATGACCTCGGCTGCCGACACGCCCTCTTCCGTATGAATCCCGGTCGGAATGCCGCGACCGTTGTCGGTGACGCTGACCGAGCCGTCGGCATTGAGGACGATGTCGATGCGGTCGCAATGCCCGGCAAGCGCCTCGTCGATCGCGTTGTCGCTGACCTCGAACACCATGTGGTGGAGGCCCGAACCGTCGTCGGTGTCGCCGATGTACATGCCGGGACGCTTGCGCACCGCGTCGAGGCCCTTGAGGACCTTGATCGAGTCGGCGCCGTAATCGCCCATGTTCGGGAGGTTGGGATTATTGGATTCAGGGTTGGATGCCATGCCCAGCATATAGGCATCCGGGGGCCGAAACGGAAGCGAAATGGCCTGCGGCGTGGTGGGGTACGGGCGGAACGAAGCGAACGTCAGGCGTCGGCCCAGCGGCGCAGCAGATTGTGGTACACGCCGGTCAGCCGCACGGTCGCCGGATCGCCCTGCCCTTGCGCGGCCGCGACCGCCTGCACGCCCTGGTCGAGATCGAACAGGATCCGCCGCGCACCGTCGTCGCGGACCATCGACTGCAACCAGAAGAACGACGCGACCCGCACGCCGCGCGTGACCGGCGCGACGCGGTGCAGGCTGGAGGCGGGATACACCACCATATGGCCGGCGGGCAGCTTGACCGATTGCGGGCCGAACTGATCCTCGATCACGAGCTCGCCGCCGTCGTAGGTTTCGGGATCGGCGAGGAAGAGCGTCGCCGACAGGTCGCTGCGGATGCGGAAGTCGGAGCCGCGCTTGATGCGGATGGCGGTGTCGACGTGCAGCCCGAAATCCTGACCACCGGCATAGCGGTTGAACAGCGGCGGGAAGACTTTGAGCGGCAACGCGGCGGCGACGAACAGCGCGGAGCGGCCGAGTGCGTCGAGGATGATGCCCCCGGCTTCGCGTGCGGCGGCGGAATCCTCGGGCAGTTGCTCGTTGCGCTTGGCGAGCGCGGATTGCTGGCCGGAGGTCGCGTTGCCGTCGATCCACTCGGCCGCATCGATGATGCTCCGCACCCGCACCACGTCCGCTGCCTCAAGCACGTCGGGGATGACGATCAGCATGCCGCCCCCTCGCGCAATGCCGCCACGCCGGCGGTCCGGAACGCCGGAATATCGCTTGCCGCGAGCCATGCTTCGGCCTTGGCCAGGAACGCCACGTTGCCACGTGCGCCTGCCTGTTTCAGCCACGCCAACGCCATCTCGATCTCCCCCGCCGCGCCGAGCATCCGCGCGTGATTGAAGCAGCCGCGGAAATCGCCGCCCTCCGCCGCGGTCGCATAGCATGCCGCGGCGCGCGCGAGGTCGCGCTCGCAAGCCCAGCCGTCCTCCGCAAAACTGCCGACGAAGTTGATCGCCTTCGCACTGGCGAGCCCCGAGTCCATCGCCGCGACCTTCTCCAGCAACGCCAGCGCCGCCGGCTTGTCCTCGGCAACGCCCTCGCCCAGCGCGAGCAGCGTCGCGTAATTATACATCGCCCAGTCCAGCCCGCGCTCCGCCGCGATCCGGTAGCATTCGGCCGCGCGCGCCTTGTCGACCGCCGTGCCCCAGCCGAGATCATAGCAACGCCCGACCATGTTCAGCGCCATTACGTGATGCTGCGCCGCGGCCTTCACGAACCAGCCGAGCGCCGCTTGCCGCTCCGCCGCGACGCCGGTGCCGTCGAGCAGCATCTGCCCGTACACCGCCTGCGCCTCGGCGACGCCGGCGTCCGCGGCCTCGCGCACGAACGCCGCGCGCTCCTCCGGACGTCTGGAGAGGCGCGCGGCGATGGCGTCGGGCGTGAGGGTATCGATCGCCGTCATGCCGTCCTCAAAAACGCAGGTTCACCGTGCCGAACACCGTACGGCCGGCAGCGATCGACGCAAAGTGGCTGGTATAGGTCTGCGAGAAATAGGTCTTGTTCGTGACGTTCTGCGCGTTGACGCTGAGGTCGATGTTGTCGGTCAACTTGTAGCTCGCACGCGCATCGAAGCGCCAGTAATCGGGGATGCTGCGCGTCAGGGTTTTGGTCGCGGCGTTGACCGTGACCACACCCGCGGCGGTCTGCGTCGCGGTGCGGTTGTCCGCGTAACCACCGATCTGCTCGTCCATATACAGCGCCGTGCCACCGATCTGGAGCCGCTTGGTCACGGTGACGTTGGTCGTCGCGGTGAAGCTGTTCCTGGCGGTCTGCGGGACCTGCTTGCCGGTGTTGACCGACACGACGCCGATCGTCCGCGCTGGCTGGACGACCGTCGTGACACCGTTCGCGGTCGTGGTGATCGCGGCGGCGGTCAGCGTCGTGAAGCCGCCGTCGATGATCTTCGGATCGAGATGCGTGAACCCGCCGAACACGGTCCACCCAGGCAAGATCGTGCCGCTGACGTTGAACTCGAAACCGCGGATCCGCGTTTCGCCGATGAACGACGCGGTATTATTGTCGTCGAGCACGCGCGCGTTGGAGATTTCGGTCTGGAACGCTGCCGCGCCGAGCTGGAGCTTTTCGCCGAACAGGCTTGCCTTGGCGCCGACCTCGTACGACTTGGTCTTTTGCGGCTTCAGCAGATCGAGCGTGGCCGCGGTGATCGCATTGTCCTCTCGGCCCTCGCCGAGCAGGCTATTCGGCGGCGTCGCGGCGGTCGCATAGCTCGCATACAGGCTGGTTTCCGGCGTCGGGTTGAACACGAGGCCGGCCTGCCAGTTGAACAGATTGTCGACGCGGTTGACCTTGGTCTGCGTCGCGCCCGGCAGCGTGATGGTGGACTCGAACCGGTCGTACCGTGCACCCAGGTTCAGGATCAGCGAAGGCATCAGCGTGATCGAATCGAACGCGTAGACCGCCTTGGTATTCGCGTCGTTCTGCGTTTCGGTCGAGGACGCGCCCTTCACGATCGGCGTCGGCGTGGTCGAGGTGTCGCTCGTGTAGTTGACCCAGGGTGCATACGGGTTCGGATCGAACAGGCTGGTGCAATAGGACCGCGCGATCGTCGCGGTGTTGCAACGCGGCGAGATCGTCGAGCCATTCGCCGACACGAACGTGCCGCGCCGCGTCTTCTCCCACGAGATTTCGGTGCCGAGTGAGAAGCTGTGCTCGATGCCGCCGGTGTTGAACTTGCCGTACAGGTCGGTCTGGTCGACGATGCTCTCGCTATAACCGTAGCGCGTGTTGCCGCGGGTCCAGACATAGCCGCCGGTAAGCACGTCGCCGCGCGCGCCAGCGACGCCGCTGGTTGGATTGACGGCCGCCGTACCATAGACATTGCCCTGGCTGTCGTCGGGCAACGTGAAGATGTAGCTCTGGTCGCTGTGCGTGTAGCGCGCGGTGTTGCGCAGCGTGATGCCCCCGAAATCATGCTCGACGCGCAACGTCGCCTGGTTGGTGGTCGCGTCGCGGAAATCGCGGTTGGCCAAACCGTAGAAGTTCTTGCGCGAGACGTATCCGGTCTGGCCGCCCGCCGTCGTAACGGTGCCGAGCGCGGGCTGGGTCGTGACGTTGCCGGTGCCAGGATGGTTGGCGATCGTGTAGAGATACGGGATGCCGCTGTCGGGCAGTTCCTCGCTCTCCATGTGATAGAAGCTCGCGGTCAACCGGGTCGGCGTGCCGAGCCCGACCGCGAACGACGGCGCGATGCCCCAGCGCTTCTGCCAGATCGCATCGCGGCCGGCGACGTCCTGGTCGTGCCACATCCCCTCGATCCGGAACGCGGCGGTGTCGGAGACCTTGAGGTTCACGTCGCCGGTGACGCGCTTGTAGTCCGCCTCGCCATAGCTGGCGCTCGCCAAGCCGAAATTCTCGAGCTGCGGCAGGCGCGACAGGATGTTGATCGTGCCGCCCGCCGAGCCACGCCCACCGAGCGTCGAATCAGAGCCGCGGACGATCTGCACCGAATCCACCGCGAACACTTCGCGTGTCTGCGAGGCGAGATCGCGGACGCCGTCGACGAAGATGCTGCCTTGGCTGTCGAAGCCGCGGATGAAGGGACGATCGCCGATCGGATTGCCGCCCTCGGCCGCGCCGAAGGTGATGCCGGGCACGGTGCGCAGCGCGTCGGCGAGGCTGTTCGATCCGGTCTGTTCGATCACTTCCTTCGGCAACACGATCACCGAGCGCGGCGTGTTCACCAGCGGCGCGACCTGCTTGGGCCCGGAATCGCGCTCGCGCTGACCGTTGACCAGGATTTCATCGCGTTGCTGCTCGTCGGTTACCGGGGCCGGGACCTTGTCGGCTTCGGCGGCATAGGCCGGCGCGGTGGCGAACGCACCGACGCACGACAAAGCGAGAAACGCGGGCACGGAGGACGAACGCGGCAATGATGCGCGCGGCGAAGATAGCGACATGGACAAACCCCTTTGCTCTGAGGAGCTCGCTATTGAGAGTCGTTCGCACTGTCAACGCTAATGCGAGTAGTTCTCAATGGAGATTATCGAATAGCCATGTTCTCAACGCACTAGCGAGGTTGGGTGGATCGTCCGCCACGATGCGGATCGCGTCGATCTCCGCGACGAGCGCGGACAAAGGCAATGCGAGACGCACCGCCGCGGCTTCGAGCGCGAGCCAGAAGACGGGTTCGAGGCTGATCGAGGTCTGGTGGCCGGCGATCGTGATCGAGCGTTTGACGGGTCCGTGAAATCCGCCGGCTGGCGCAGCGATCACGTCGCCCGCCTGCTGCTCACTCGGTGTCGAACAGCGACGCCAGCTGTTCGATGATCGTGCCGCCGAGCTGCTCGACGTCCATGATCGTCACGGCGCGCGCGTAATAGCGGGTGACGTCGTGGCCGATGCCGATCGCGACGAGTTCGACGGGCGACTTGCTCTCGATCCAGCCGATCACTTGGCGCAGGTGGCGCTCCAGATACGAGCCGGAGTTCACGCTGAGCGTCGAATCGTCGACCGGGGCGCCGTCGCTGATCACCATCAGGATCCGGCGTTCCTCTGGCCGAGCGACCAACCGCGCATGCGCCCACATCAGCGCCTCGCCGTCGATATTCTCCTTCAGCAGCCCCTCGCGCATCATCAGGCCGAGCGAGTTGCGCGCGCGGCGCCACGGTTCGTCGGCGCGCTTGTAGACGATGTGGCGGATGTCGTTGAGCCGCCCCGGCTGCGGCGGACGCCCGGCGGCCAGCCACGTCTCGCGGCTCTGTCCGCCCTTCCAGGCGCGGGTAGTGAAGCCGAGGATCTCGGTCTTCACGCCGCACCGTTCCAGCGTGCGCGCGAGGATGTCCGCGCTGATCGCCGCGATCGAGATCGGGCGACCACGCATCGAGCCGGAATTGTCGATCAGCAGCGTCACGACCGTGTCGCGGAAGTCGGTCTCGCGTTCGGCCTTGTAGCTTAGCGAAAGAGTCGGGTTGACGATCACGCGCGCGAGCCGCGCCGCGTCGAGGATTCCCTCCTCTTGGTCGAAATCCCACGACCGCGACTGCTGCGCCATCAATCGCCGCTGAAGCCGGTTGGCGAGCTTCGACACGGTCGATTGCAGGTGCACGAGCTGCTGGTCGAGATACCCGCGCAGGCGTGCAAGTTCGTCGGCATCGCACAGCTCGGTGGCGGCGATTACCTCGTCGAACTGCGTCGTCCACGGCTTGTAGTCGAACGCGCCGCCCATGTCCGCGAAGGGACGGTTCGGGCGGACCGGCTGCATGCCTTCCTCGCCGTCATCACCGGGCTCGCCGTCGATGTCATCCATCGACTCGTCGCTCTGCTCCTGACCGTCGCTTTCCTCGTTCTGCTGTTCGGACTGTTCGCCCCGCGCCTCGACTTCGCCCTGGCCGTCCTCGCCCTGGTCGTCGCCTTCGTCGCCCTCGTCCTGCTGCTGCTCGTCGGTGCCCTCGTCCTCGGAGCCGCCCTCGTCGCTCTCCTCGGGGACCTGATCGCCTTCGACCAGCTCCAACTCCTGCAGCATCTTCCGGGCGAGACTCTGGAACGCCTTCTGGTCGTCGAGCGCATAGGCCAGCGCGTCGAGATCGGTCTTGCTCTCGATCCACTCACGCACCAGCGCAAGACCGGGTGCGGCGATCGCGGGCGATTCCTGCCCGGTCAGCCGCTCGCGCACCATCAGGCCGAGCGCGGTCGACAGCGGCACTTCGTCACGGTTGCGCGCGCGCGTGATCGGATCCGCCCGCAGGCGAACATCGAGCGCACTGTTGAGATTGTCCGAAATTCCCAGATAGCCGCGTCCGCCGAGCGCCTCGACGCGCGCGTTTTCGACCGAATCGAACACCGCGCGCGCGACTGCCTCGATCGGCGCTGCCCGGTTGTGCAACGCGATGTCGTGATGCTTCAATCGCAGCGCGAACCCGTCGGCAAACCCGCGCGCTTCCGCCACCTGCTCGGCCGGTAGAGCACGCGCAGGCATCGGCACCTTTATGTGCTTGCCGCTCTGCGCCGGCGCATCCGCGGTGAAGGCGAGTTCGACCTCCGGCTCCTCCGCGATCGCACGCGCAGTACCGGCGAGGACCGCCTTGAAGCGATCGAGAGGCGTTTCGTTGGCCAAAGGCTCAGGCCTTACCCACCACGCTCTCGGGGAGATCCTTACCGAACACGCGCTGGTAATATTCGGCGACCAGCGGCCGCTCCGCCTCGTCGCACTTGTTGAGGAACGACAGGCGGAACGCGAAGCCGACGTCGCCGAAGATCAGCGCGTTCTGCGCCCAGGTGATCACGGTGCGCGGACTCATCACGGTCGAGATGTCGCCGTTGACGAAGCCCTTGCGGGTCATGTCCGCCACCCGCACCATGTTCTCGACGGTCTTCTTGCCCTCGGGCTTGTCGTATTCGCCGGACTTGGCGAGCACGATCTGCGCCTCGACCTTGGCGGGCAGATAGTTGAGCGTCACGACGATGTTCCAGCGGTCCATCTGGCCCTGGTTGATCTGCTGCGTGCCATGATACAGCCCGCTCGTGTCGCCGAGGCCGACCGTGTTGGCGGTCGCGAACAGGCGGAACCACGGGTTCGGGCGGATCACGCGGTTCTGGTCGAGCAGCGTCAACTTGCCCTCGGTCTCCAGCACGCGCTGGATCACGAACATCACGTCCGGACGGCCGGCGTCATATTCGTCGAACACGAGCGCGGTCGGGGTCTGCAGCGCCCAAGGCAGCAGGCCTTCGCGGAATTCGGTGATCTGTTGGCCGTCCTTCAGCACGATCGCGTCGCGCCCGATCAGGTCGATACGGCTGATATGCGCGTCGAGATTGATGCGGATGCACGGCCATTTCAGGCGCGCCGCGACCTGCTCGATATGCGTCGACTTGCCGGTACCGTGATAGCCTTGGACCATCACGCGGCGGTTATGCGCGAAGCCCGCCAGCACGGCGAGCGTCGTGTCGGCATCGAAGACGTACGCCGGATCGAGATCGGGCACGCGCTCGTCCGCTTCGGAGAAGGCCGGGACTTCCATGTCGGAATCGATCCCGAACATCTCGCGCACCTTCACCATACGGTCGGGTGCGTCGAGGATCGTGGTCTCGCGGCTGTCGGGCTGGGTATTCGGGATATCGGTCATGTTGGCCTCGTGTTCCCGGTAGCTCTAGGCCAAGCGCGGGCTGTTACTCAACCGCCGCTGTACGATTGGTCGGGCGATTGACCGGAAGAGTTAGACGAACCGCCGGGATAGCAGCGGGTTCCGGATCGGGCGCCGTGAAATATCGATCAGAGTAAGCATGCATCATAGCGTCCGACCGCCATCCTAGCGAACGCCCTAAGCCCACAAACGTCATCCCAGCGAACGCTGGGATCCAGAGCCACGATCGATTCCCTGCCTGGCTCTGGATCCTGGGTCGAGCCCAGGATGACGGAGTAGTTACGCGAACGCGGCGGCGCCTTTCAGATGCTGGTAGGCCGCGATCACCTTTTGCAACTCCGATTCATGCGCGCGGTCGCCGCCGTTGCGGTCGGGGTGGTAGCGCCGGACGAGTTCGCTGTAGCGTTTGCGCAGCGCCGTCCGGTCGGTGTCCGTGCCCAGTCCCAACACGCGCAACGACCGTCGCTCGCCATCGGACAAGACCCGGCCGTCCTTGCGCGCCGCCGCCATCCGCTCGCCGAACCTTGCACCGATCGCGTCGATCGGATCGGCGAAGTCGGCCCATTTGGGTGGCGTGTCGCCGCCGCCATGCGCGAACGCCCGCGTCTCGCGCTCCCAGCCCGCCATCGGCCGCTGGGCATAGTGGATTTCATCAGCGGTCATCCCGTCGAAGAAATTATAGCCCGAGTTGAACGCGCGGACGTGCTCGAGGCAGAACCAGCGGAACTGCGGCGGGCCGCTGTCGCTCGGGCCTTCCAACGGTGGTGCGCGAAATTCGCCTGGTTCTTCGCAGTCGCGCCACATGCAGACGCGACCGGTCCCTTCCACGCGGCCGTGAAACCGTGGGCTGGGGCGTTCCTTGCGCTCTTTTCGCCCATCATCTGTGTGTCCGTCGTCCGCCACCGGCTCCCCGCGCTTCCAAAACGGGCTATATAGGGACCATGACAGACCTCGCCACCGGCTCCGTTCAGGACCAGATCACCGCCCGCCTCACCGCGACCCTCGCCCCGACGCACCTGACCGTCGTCAACGAGAGCGGGCTCCATGCCGGCCATATGGGCGACGACGGCACCGGCGAGACGCATTTCCGGGTCGAAGTGGAAACGCCGCAGTTCGAAGGGCTTAATCGCGTCGCGCGCCAGCGTCTCGTGAACCAGGCGCTCGCAGACCTGTTGAGCACGAAGATCCACGCGCTCGCCATCAAGGCCCGCGCACCCGGGGAAATCTGATGGCGTACAAGCTCTGGTACTGGCCCTCCATCCAGGGGCGCGGCGAGTTCGTCCGGCTTGCACTGGAAGGCGCCGAGATCGAATACGAAGATTGCGCGCGCGGCGTTGGCGAGGAAGGCCTGATGGCCGATCTGAACGACCGCACCGGGCGCACCCCGTTCGCGCCGCCCTATCTCGAACTCGACGGCCTGGTGATTGCCCAGGTCGCCAACATCCTGATGTATCTCGGCGAGCGTCACGGTCTCGCGCCGTCGAACATGGCGGACCGGCTCTGGCTCAACCAGCTCCAGCTGACGATCGCCGATCTCGTCGCGGAGGTGCACAACGTCCACCATCCGGTCGCGATGATGGACTATTACGACGACCAGAAACCAGAAGCCGCGCGCGCCGCGAAACAGTTCCGCGAGGAGCGCCTGCCGAAATATCTCGGCCATTTCGAGGATGCGGCGCAGGCCAATCCGGGCGAATGGC
>JAJNQF010000128.1 GCA_021154945.1 Sphingomonas sp. | reverse complement strand
TCACGGCGAGCACGCCGCCCCCGGTGACCGAGAGCGAGGCGATCGACGCAGCCTGGGTGATGTCGAGCGTGCCGCCATTCACTGCGACCGCGAGCCCTTGCGCGTTGGCGAGGGTGCCCGAGAAGCGCGAGGTGCCGCCGAGCGTCAGCGTGTCGGTACCGCCGCCGAAGTTCGCCGCACCGACGAACACCGACGTACCGGCCAGCGTGAGCGCATCGTTGCCGGCGCCGAACACCGCCCCGCCGGTGAAGGTCGCGTCGCCCGACAGCGCGAGGCGGTTGTTGCCTGTCCCAAAGCGCGCCGTTCCGGTGACAGTACCATCCGCAACGTCGAACAGGTCGTTGCCGGTGCCGAAGCGCACGTCGCCGACGATCGCGGGCGCGGCGATGCCGGTCGCGACCGCGGTCTGGCGAACGATCGTGCCGGTCGTGTTCGCCGACAGATCGATCGCGACGTTGCGCTCGGAGGTGGCGAGCGCGCCCGACGCGCCGATCGCGCCGCTGTTCTCGACCAGTGTGACGGTGCCCGATCGGTCTAGGATGGCGATCGCGGTGCCGTCGGCGGCCTGTGCGGTGGCCTTGATCGTGCCGCTGTTGCGGACCGTCGCGACCGAGGCACCGGTGTCGATCAGCACCGCCGTCGAGCGCGATGCGGCCGTGCCGCCGCCGGCTGCGGAGATCGTGCCGGCATTACGGATTTCAGGGGTCGACGCACCGCTGCCGAGCTTCAACCCGGTTGCGCTTGCGCCGTTCGAGGCGGCGGCGACAGTGCCGTTGATGCCGATCCCGCCGGCGATCGTCACCGCGCCACCAAGCCCGCCGATCGCCAGGCCGTTGCCCTCGACGCCACCATAGACGCCGCTACCCGCGATGCCGCCGTCGACGATCAGGCCGAAGCCGGTTCCCGTCCCCGCGACCGCGCCGATCGCGACCGCACGCGTTGCCGAGCCGATCTGCACCGCGGGCGCCGCGCCATAGGAGGTAATCGCCGCCGAGCCTTCGGTGGCGTCGGGCAGGCCGTCCTTGTCTTCGTCGGTATCGGTGGTGCTCGCGTCCTTCGGCGGCACCGCGAAGATGATCCCGCCCGAGACGTCGCCGGCGACGACCAGCGCGGAACCGCCCTGCAACAGATCGTCGGCTTCGAGCTTCGAGGGGTCGGCGGGGGCCGTCACGTAGCGATAGCCGGTCGAGCCCAGCGCGCCCTGGACGACGAGCGCACCCGTGATGTTACCATCGACGCGTGCAGCCACCGCGCCCTGCCCGATCGCCGCTATGGTGCCCGCGAGCCGGACGTTGCCGGTCACGTCCGCGATCCGCACGCCGGTCGAGCGATCGCCGGTGACCGAGGTCTGCCCGTCATGCGTGAACGCGCCGGTCAGCGGCCCGCCGAGCCAGATGCCAGCGGAGTCGTTGCCCTTCACCGTGATCGCGCCGCTGTTAACGATCGAGCCCGTGTAGGCGCCCGCGGTGCGGATGCCGGTGCGTCCGGTGCCCGCCGCGAACGGGCCGTCGAGGTCGCCGTCCTTGTCGGTATCGGTCGCGACATAGCTTTCATCGACGATGATCTTGCCCGCCACCGCGTTGGTGATGCCGCCGCCAGTGCCTGCGTTGGCGAGGATGCCGGTCGATCCGTCGGCGTTAGTGACCTGGATCGTGCCTTCGTTGACGACCGAATTGACGCTGTCGACCGTGACCGCGGTGCCGCTGGTCGGCGTCACCGAACCCGCGGCGGCGATGCGGATGTTATCGGGTGCGCCCGCCTTGATCGTCGAGGTCCGCACCGCATCGGTCCGCTTAGTGTCGATCACGGTCTGCGCCTGGGCGCCCGTCGTCACGGCAAACAGGCAGGTGGTGGTCAGCAGGAGACGACGCATACGGAACCCTTTTCGATGTGTTTTCAAAAAGAGGACGGAGGCGGGGCTCGCGAACCTTGAACCGCGCGCTATTATCCCGTGGCACCAGGACCCCGGCGGCGCGTTGTCGGCTCGATAATTTCAGGGAAACGCCAGCATGATCACTACCATCGCCGAACTCGACCGCATCCGCGACGATAGCAAGCGCCTCGTCACGACGCGCTCGATGATGTCGGCGGGGGCTGCGGTCGTGCCGATCCCCGGCGCGGATATCGTCGCGGACATCGGCCTGCTCACCAAGCTGCTGCCCGAGATCAGCAAGCGCTTCGGCCTCGATCACGACCAGGTGAAAAAGCTCGAGCCGCAGATCGCGCAACAGGCGCTGGTGATGGCGTCGAGCCTCGGCAACACGATGATCGGCCGGATGGTGACCAAGCGCATCGTCGTCGCCCTCCTCCGCCGCATCGGCGCGCGCATCGCGGTGGGATCGATGGCGAAGTTCATCCCCTTCGCGGGGTCGGCGGTGGCCGCGACGATCAGCTTCGGCGCGATGAAGCTGGTCGGCAACTCGCATGTCGAGGATTGCTACAAGACCGCCCTGGCGCTGCTCCCCGCGGACCAGCGCGCGCTGGCGAACGCGAAGGGCTGAACTGACACTATCTGGCTCCCCTCCCTGAAAGGGAGGGGCTGGGGGTGGGTCGGCCCGCCTGAGCCACCCCCGTTCGAACATGCGGAAGCCGACCCACCCCCTACCCCTCCCTTCCAGGGAGGGGGGCTTAGAACGCGGCGTCGAGTCCGATCCTTACCGTCCGCGGCCGCTGCGGCGTAATCTGCCCGCTCCCGACCTGAAACGGTGTCCCCAGCGCGAACCGGTTGCCGACGCTGTCGGTCAGGTTCGTAACCCCAAGCGTCACCCCCAACGAAGCCCGCCCAACCCGCGCCGTCAGCGCCGTATCCAAATAATTCCCCTGCTCCTCGCCGAGCACCGGCCCGACCCCGAGCCGCGACCGTCCGACATAGCGCGCCCACCCATACACCCGCAGTTCCAGATCCCGCCCGACATCCCGCCGGTAATCCGCCCCAAGCCGCCCGGCATAGCGCGCGATGTTCGGCACCTGGCTCATCCGCGCGAGCGCCACGAACAGCGCCGGGCTGGGCTCGGTCACGCGGCTGTCGTTGTAGGTGAAGCCAGCGTCGAGCGTCAGCCCGCCGACCGGCTTCCATCCCCCCGCCGCGCTGAACGTCCAGATCCGCCCGTCGCCGATATTGGCGGTGCTCGGCAGGCCGGTCGCGTCTATGAAGTCCGCCTGGATATCCTGCCAGATCGTGTGCGACACGCTCGCCGACAGATACGCGCTGTCGATTCCCGCAAACCCATAGCGCACGCCGCTCTCCAGCGTTCGCACGCGGTCATTCTCGAACCGCCGCACGAAATCGCTCTCGATCGCCAGCCCGCCCGGGCGGAATCCCTGTTGATACCGCCCGTACAGCGAGACCTTCGGCAGGACCGCAGCGATCAGCGAGGCGGACGGCAGCACGCTCGTCTCGATCCGGTCCGCGGTCACGCGCGCACGGGCAAGCGCGACGGTCTCCAGCCGCGCCGGCGCTACGTCCTCGCCGGTGCCTGCCAGCGAGGCGCGCGTAACTCGAGCGCCAGCAGTCGCGATCAGGCCGCGCACCAGTTGCACGCTCCCCTCGCCGTACAGCGTCGCCTCGTCGATGCTGTTGGTCACACCCGTCACCGGCGCGGGCGCATCGACCGGCCCGAGCGACCGCGACAGCCGCGTCCGGTTGTGCGTAAAACTACCACCCACCACCCAGCCGAACCCGTTCCGCATCGGCCGCCAGACCCGCGTCTCGTTCGCGATCATCGACGTCGCATTGCGCTGTGCGAACACGCGGGCCTCGCCTTCAGGCAACGTCGCATCGTAGCGCTCGGTCAGCGTCTGGCCGACGATCCCGGTCGAGGACTTGATCTTCAGCCCGCCGATCGCGCCCGACACGACCACCTGCCCCATCGTGTAATCCGCCGAGAAGCCCTGCACGATCGCGCTCGACCGCGTCAGAGGTGCCGCGTCGCGATCGGCATATTGGCTGTCGTCGCCCTTGGTCCATTGCCCGATCCCGCCGAAATCGACGGTCCAGCCATTCCCCGCATCGAGCCGCAGCATCGCGCGACCACCACCGATCCGCGTCCGGTTCACGTCGCGCCGGTCGAGCACCGGATTGTCGATATACCCGCCCTCGCTGACGCCGTAGCCGACTACGCGCAGCGCCACCCGCTCGCCGAGCGGCACGTTCAGCGTCGCGCCCAAATCAGCCCCCGGATCGCCGTGCCACGTGGCCGACAGACCGCCCGCGATCGACGCCGACACCGCGCCCAGCTCCGGCGCATTCGGCACGGTGCGGATGATCCCGCCGAGCGACCCTGCGCCGTACAGCGTTCCCTGGGGCCCTTCGAGCACCTCGACCGACGCGATATCGTACAGCCGCAGATCGGGATCGGGCGCGTTGTAGCTCAGCCGCAGGTCCCCGAAATATTGCCCCACCGTGGTCTGGGTCGGCCCAGTGAAACTGGAATCGGCAATGCCCCGGATGAACAGCTTGTTTCGCCCCGCGCCGAGATGCGTCGACGATACGCTGGCCAGCCGCGCGAGGATCGCCTCGGTCCCGCCCGCGCCGCCGAGCGCGAGATCGACGCCGTCGAGCAACGCCACCTGCCCCGCGAAATCGCGCAACCGCACGTCGCGCTTGCTGCCGGTCACGACGATATCCGCGCCTTGGACCGCCGGTGCCGGCACGGGCACGATCTTCGGACGTTTCACCCGGACTATCGCGACGTGCGGCGCGCGCGCGACGAGCCGCCATCCCAACGGTCCTGCGGCTGCGACGTCGGCGTTTGCCGCGACTGCGAGCCGGTCTAGCGCCTCGCGTGCGCTCATCCGCCCACGCACAGCCGGCACGCGCCGCGCCCAAAGTCTTGGATCGCCGACGACGATGCTCGTCCCCGACTGACGCCCGAGCGCCAGCACCGCGTCGCCAAGACGCCCCGCCGGCAGGTCGACCGCCCCCTGCCCCGCCTGCGCGGGAGCGGCGACGGCGAGCGCCGCGACGACCAGACATCCGCGCATCCTCACGAGCGCGTGGACATCACCCAGTGGCCGCCGCGCTTGCGGATCGCCACCCCGAGCAACGGGCCAGCGAGCCTGGGATCGCTCGCCAGCTTGGCGGTGGCGATGCTGCCGCTGAACGGCCGCTTCGCTACGGTCGGGTCGGCGCGCAGGTCGACGCCGAGCGCGCGCGACAGATCGTCCGCGACCTCCGCCAGCGTCGCGCCTTCATAGGCCAGCACGCTATCGCGCCACGATCCGACGCTGGCGACGTCGACCGCCGTCACGGTCGGCTTGCCGTCGCGCACGAGCAGCCCCTGCCCCTTCACGAGCCGGATGCCGCCCTGTCCCGGATTATAGTCGACCGCGCCTTCGGACACGGCGACGCGCGTATCGCCCAGCGCGTACTTCACGTCGAACGCGGTCCCGACATCGACCAGCCGCGCACCGCCGACGCTCACCTCGAACGGATCGCTGTCGTCGTGCCGGACCACGAACATCGCCTCGCCGCGCTCCAGCGTCGCAATCCGCGGGTCGTTGCGATCGAGCATCAGCCGTGTCGCACCGCCCATCGCGATGCTGCTCCCATCGGCGAGCTGCACCGTCCGCATGGCGCCCGCTGCCGTCTCGACCGCATAGGGGTGCGCGCGCGTGTCGAGCGCCTCATAGCCGACGAACAACGCCAGCGACGCCGCGATCGCGCCGCCGGTCCAGACGGGCCAGCGCCGCTTCGGCATCGGCACGACGACCGGTGCGGCGACCTCGGCCGGCACGGACGCCGCCATCTCCTCGATATCCGCCGACATCGCATGATATGCCGCCGCATGACGCGGGTCCGCCTCCAGCCAAGCGTGGAACGCCGGCCAGTCGTCGAACGCGTCGCTACCCGTCCGGACCACCCAGTCCAGTGCGGCCAAGTCCAGCGCGCGTGCGTCGATATCGTCATGCTCCGCCATCATGGCCTCCTATACGCGAAGACGGAGGCGATCGCGTACGCCCTTGAAGATTCAAGGTTCGTCATAACGTCGCTTTGCATCGATCATCGCGCGATAGGCCTTTCGCAGGTCGCCCTCGACGGTGCTGAGACTCACGCCGAACTCCGCCGCGACCGTCCGCTGCTCGATCCCGTCGATCCGGTGGCGACGGAATATCCGCGCGGCGCGGTCGCCGACCGACTGCAACGCGGTCTCCGCCAGCGCGGCCTGCTCGCGGGCGATCACGGCGCGTTCGGCGGACGGCTCCTCGGATCGGTCGAGCGACGGTCCCCCCGTCGCTTCGGTCCATTCCCGATCGCGCTTTTCCGCCTGCCGCACCGCGCGGTGGCGATCGAGCATCAGGTTGTTCGCCATCCGGTACAGATACGACAGCGGCGACGCGATCGGCCCGGTCGGCGCGGTCTGGATCCGCATCCAGAGCTCGTGCAGCAGATCCTCCGCCGCGTCGCCCGCACCGAGCGACCGGAGAAACCGCAGCAGCGTGTCGCGGTTCGCGAGAAAAACGGCCTCAAGGCCCGAGGAGTCCATGTTCCGCCCGTGTCGATAGGCCGCCGATCGGCGCTCGACGGCGCCGTGTTCCCGGCGGGACTACAGCGCTTGGCGGAGAGAGACAATCGGCCCGCCCGGCACCGTGTTACCGATGCAGCAACGTCCAGCCCTGCGGCAGATAGTCGGTCGACATGTAATAATAGAACAGGCACGTGCCGTCGCGGCGATAGGTCCCACCCTTGACGAGGCCGAGCGCGGTGGTGCCCTCGAACACCGGCGCGCCGCTGTCGCCGGCCTTGCACGTCGGCCCCTCGACCGCGACCCAGGTCGGCAGGCACGCGCCGCCGCACAGATCGCCCGCGGGCGCGAAATCGACCATCGCCACCACCGCACAGCTATAGCCGGTCCGCTCGCCGCGATGACACACGAAGTCGCCCGCCCGCGTGCTGGTGCGGTAGCGCCACGTCGCGACGGGCCGCGCGAGCGTCTTGGCGGTGTCCGCATAGAACAGCGGCGCGTAGGCGACGCCCGGGGCGGTCGCGACGTTGACCTGCACGTCCTGATATCCCCAGCCCCATTGCCCGACGAACGCCAGCGGCCATTCCTCGCGGCTGCCGTCCGAAGGGCGCTTGCCGACATAGGAGAGCGTGTCCGGGCAATGCGCCGCGGTGACCACGCCGTTGCGCATCCCGTCGGACACGACGAAGCCGGTCGTGCAAGCATAGCGCTTGCCATCGACGGTACCGACCACGCGCGCCCCGCCCTCGATCGCGCCCCTGTCGATTGGTGCCGGGGCTACCTGGGTCACAACGGGAGCAGCCTCGACCTGCATGTCGACCGGCGGCCGATCGACGACATCGATGCGCACCGGCACGCCCGTCATCGCAGCGATCCGCGCGCGCAATTCGCCGTTCCGGTCGAGATCGGCGTCGGCGCTGGCGGTCATCACGACAAGCTCGCCGGTCCGCTGGTCCACGCCAAGTCCGGGCGGATGCGGCAGGGAGTCGCGGATCTTCGCCTGATAGGTGGTGATCGCGGCGAGTACCGCGTCGCGCGTCGCGGTGGCGCCGGTGCGGAAGACGATCGGGACGGTCATCCCGCCGGCGACGACCTGCTGGTCCGGCACGGGATCGGTGCCGGTCAGCAGTACGACGATCCGGTAGGTCGGCAGATGCTCGATCGCGATTCCGGCCCAGCGGTCCTTGAAGGTTTCGCGCAGCGCGTCGGTCGCCGGCACGCTGTCGCCCTGCGCACGCAGCCGCCGCAACGCCTCGTCGAACGGCACGCCGAACCGCCGCGCATATTCCGCCGCGTCCTGCATCAGCGCATCGACCGGCAATTGCACATGCGCCGCGCCACTCGCGGGCGGGAGAACGACCTGCGCGGCGGACGCGCTCCCCAAGGCAACCGCAAGCAGCGCGCTTGCCGTCCCGCGGATCAAAGACTTCAACATGCAAGGCGATCCTGGAGGCGTTGGGCGATCATGACCTGATACCGCCATGATCTGAACCGGTGCTTTCACGCAAGCGAAGCGGGGGTGTGCAAGCGAAGCTGAGCGGGCAAGCGATCGAGGTGATTGCGCGCGATCTCGCAAGCGTCCTATCAAGCACGCCATGAAGATCCTGCTCTCTGCCAGCCTCGCCGTGCTCGCCTTTGCGAGTGCCCCTGCCGCCGCCCGGCAACTCACCATCGACGACGTGACGATGCTCAGCCGCGTCGGTGCGCCGACCACGTCGCAGGACGGACGCTGGCTCGTCTGGGCGCAGCGCGAGACCGATCTCGCGGCGGACAAGGGGCGTTTCGACCTCTGGCGGCTCGACCTCGGCACGCCGGGCGCGACGCCGGTGAAGCTGCTCGCCGACCCACAGGTCAACGAGAACGACCCGCAGATCGTCGGCAGCACGGTGTATTTCACCTCGGACAAGGGCGGCGAGGATGCGGTCTGGTCGGTGCCCGTCACTGGCGGCACGCCGCGGCGCGTCACCAGCTTCAAGGGTGGGTTCAGCGGTTTCAAGGTCGCGCCGACCGGTGACAAGCTGCTCGTCTGGGCGGATCGCAAGCCGGGCGCGCCGAGCCTCGAGCCGGCGATGGTCAAGAAGGACCCGAACGCGGGGGCCGGGCGAACCTATGACCAATTGTTCGTGCGGCACTGGGATACATGGGCGGACGGCACGCGCTCGCAGCTGTTCGTGTTGCCGCTGACCGCCGCGGGTGCGACCGGTAACGGCGTTCCGCTGGTCGGCACGCTGGTCGGCGATGCGCCGTCCAAGCCGTTCGGCGGCGGCGAGGAAGTGTCGTGGAGCCCCGATGGCCGCACCGTCTATTTCGCGCTGCGCGAGGCCGGGCGGATCGAGGCGCTGTCGACCAATCTCGACATCTTCTCGGTCCCGGCGGACGGCTCGGCGGCCCCGGTCAACCTGACTGCGGCGAACAAGGCGACCGACAACCTCCCGACCGTCTCCCCAGACGGCCGCACGCTCGCGTTCTTTGCAATGCGGCGGCCCGGGTTCGAGGCGGATCGGCAGGTGCTGACACTGCGCGATATCGCCAGCGGCAAGACGGTGTCGCTGACCGAGCGCTGGGACCGGTCGGTCGGCTCGATCGCCTGGGCGCCCGATTCGAAGTCGCTCTACGTGACCGCGGACGACACGCAGGAGACGCCCTTGTTCCGCGTCGATGCGTCGAGCGGCGCGGTCACGCGGCTGACGCAGGAGGGCCATGTCGGCGCCGTCGCGATCACGCCGCGTGGGCCTGTGGTGGCGATCGACAGCCTCACCGCACCGGCCGATTTCTTTCGCCTGGGCACCGGCGCACCGCAGCGGCTGACGCAGGTCAACGCGACGAAGCTCGCCGGGATCGACATGCCGACCGTCACGCGGTTCAATTTCAAGGGCGCGAACGCCGACACCGTCTGGGGCTATGCGGTGAAGCCGTACGGTTCGACCGGCAAGGTCCCGATCGCCTACATGGTGCACGGCGGACCGCAGGGATCGAGCAACAACAGCTGGTCCTATCGCTGGAACCCCGCGGTGTTCGCAGGCGCGGGCTACGGGCTGGTCGCGGTCGATTTCCACGGGTCGACCGGCTACGGCCAGGGCTTCACCGATGCGATCAGCAACAATTGGGGCGGCTGGCCGCTCGAGGATCTGCAAAAGGGGCTGAAGGCCGCGACCGACAAGTTCGCGTGGCTCGATGCCGACAATGCCTGCGCGCTCGGCGCGTCCTATGGCGGCTACATGATGAACTGGTTCGAGGGGCAGTGGCCCGATCGCTTCAAGTGCATCGTCCAGCATGACGGCGTGTTCGACGCGCGCGCGATGGCGTACGAGACCGAGGAGCTCTGGTTCGACGAATGGGAACATGGCGGCAAGGCCTATTACGAGGACCCGCAGGCGTTCGAGAAATGGAACCCGGTCAATTACGTGGCGAAGTGGAAGACGCCGATGCTGGTGATCACCGGCGAGAAGGACTTCCGCATTCCGTACACGCAGGGGCTGGCGACGTTCACCGCGTTGCAGCGGCGCGGGATCCCGTCGCGGCTGCTGGTGAACCCGAACGAGAACCACTGGGTGCTCAAGCCGAAGAACTCGCGGCAATGGTATGGGGAAGTGTTGGGCTGGATGGACAGGTGGACGGGGAAGTAGGGAACTAATCTCTTCCCAAAGAGCCACCACCCCGGCGAATAACCACCACCCCGGCGAAGGCCGGGGCCCAATTGGGAAGGTCGCGGTAACTAAGGGCTGCTCGCCGTTACCTCC
>JAJNQF010000120.1 GCA_021154945.1 Sphingomonas sp. | reverse complement strand
GATTGAGCGGCTGGTCGACCGCCGTATCCTCGTCGTTAGCGACGCCATCGCAGGCGCGCCGGGCGATCGCCGACCGGCCGACGTCTTCCGCCGCATCGACGCGGCGATGCGCGAGCGCGATACCGGTGATATCGGCCTGCTGCTGGTCGACGCAAACGGAAATCGGCTCGGCGGCAACATCGCTTTGTCGCGCCGCCTGCCGCTCGGCTTCTCGACGATCGCCCGTGACGATCGGATCGCCGGGCTGTCCGCAGGCCGCGCGCTGGTCCGCGACGTCGGCGGCGGCATGACGCTGACGACGGTCGCCGAGACCGAGCCGTTTGACGACTACAACGCCGCGCGCACGCGAATTTACCTGATCGGGTTCGGCTCGATCGTGCTGATCGTGGTCGGCGGCATGGTCTTCTTAGTCGTCACGATCGGCCGGCGGATCGGCGAAACCCGGCGCACGGTCGAGGCGATCATCGACGGCGATATGACGCGACGCGTGCCGATCCACCCCTCGGGCGGCGAGTTCGCGCATCAGGCGATGGCGTTCAACCGGATGCTCGATCGCATCGCCGAACTGATGGCGAGCATCAGCAACGTCTCCAACGACATCGCGCACGATCTGCGCACGCCGCTCGCCCGGCTGCGGAGCCAACTCGCCCTGGCGCTGCGCCGGGCCGAGACCGAGGCGCAGCGCGACGATCTGGAGGCTGCGATCGCAATGAGCGACGAGTTGCTCGCGATGTTCGCGGCGATGCTGCGGATCGCCGAGATCGAGGGTGGCGATCGTCGCGCCGCGTTCGCGCCGTTCGATCTCGCCGACCTGGTTCGGGAGGTAGGCGACATGATGCAGCCGGTTGCGGCCGATAGCGGCCGGCAACTCGACATCGCCGTGGATGCACCGACCAGGATAATCGGCGATCGCCAGTTGCTGGGCCAGGCGATGGTCAACCTGATCGAGAACGCGATCCGCCATACGCCGGCCGGCACGCGGATCGAGATCGGCGTCGTCTCGACCGATGCCGCGACAATGCTGACGGTGACCGACGATGGCCCAGGCATCCCAGTCGACCAGCGCAAACTGGCGCTTCGCCGGTTCGGGCGTCTGGACATCAGCCGTCACGAGGTCGGGCACGGCCTGGGCCTCGCGCTGATCGATGCGATCGTCCGCCTGCACCGCGGCACGTTGTCGCTCGAGGACGCCAATCCCGGGTTACGCGTGGTGCTGAGCTTGCCACGCGGCTGAGCAAACAACTAATCCTCCCCCTTGCGGGGGAGGATCGCGCGGTCAGAACTTGACCGACGCCTCTATGCCGTAGGTCCGCGGCGCGTTGAAATTGCCATAGTCGCCCAGCACGTTGCTGATGCTGCCCGACGTGGTGCTCGTCGTCGGTGAGCCCGGCAGGCTGTTCGACGGATCGCGGCGGAACACATATTGCTTGTCGAACAGGTTGCGGACCCAGGCGGAGATCGTCACCGCGTTGCTGCCGCCGACCCGGATGTTGGCCAGCGCAAGACGTGCGTTGGCGAGGAACGCCGCGTCGTTCTTGGTCGCATATTGGTCGAAGGTCTGCGTGGCTTGCGAATAGTTGCCGTCGAGGTGGAATTTCAGGTCCATGTCGCCGATCGGCATCGTATAGTCGATCGCGCCGTTGGCCGCATTGCGCGGCGTGAAGACGATGTAGAAGTTCTGGTACACGCCGGTCGACTCGATCAGCACCGGCGGGATCTTGGTGTAGGTATAGGCATAGCCCGCGGTCAGCGTCAGGCCGGTGACCGGCTGCACCGTCAGGTCGGCCTCGATCCCGCGGATCTTGGTGATGCCGGGCGCATTGATCGTCACCAGGTTGTTGAAGCTGCCCGTCGAGGTGGTCTGGATCGAACTGATGTCGACCTGGCTGTTCTTGCGATCCATGATGTAGCCGGCCAGGTTTAGGCGGGCGCGGTGATCCCAGAAATCGGTCTTCGCGCCGATCTCGT
The DNA here is from genome assembly GCA_021154945.1 of Sphingomonas sp. Taxonomy (GTDB): domain Bacteria; phylum Pseudomonadota; class Alphaproteobacteria; order Sphingomonadales; family Sphingomonadaceae; genus Sphingomonas. The sequence goes on along the minus strand of JAJNQF010000120.1, from coordinate 5,291 downwards.
ACGACTTCACGTCCTCGGGATTGAACGTCTGGTAGTTCGATGTGCGCGAGCTGGCACCGCCGGCGCGATAGCCGGTCGCGTACTTGGCGTACAGGTGGAGCGAATCGCTGGCGTCATAGGCCAGCGTCGCCATCGGATTGAACCGGTTCCAGCTCGCGTCGAGCGGCTTGTAGCCCGCCGCCGTCAGCTGCGCTGTGGTCGCCGTGTCGTAGTTCAAATTGCGCGAATAATGCAGCACGCCCTTCTTGTCGTCGTGCGTGTAGCGGCCACCTGCGGTCAGGTGGATCCGATCGGTCGCGTTCCAGGTGACCTGGCCATAGCCGGCATAGCTCTTCGACCAGACTTCGGACGCCCGGTCGATCGAGCGGCAACCCTCCTGCGAGCCGAATCCGCCCGAGCCGGTGCAGGGATCGAGCACGGTGATCGTCGACAGCGTGGAATCGAACGCCAGTGAGTTCGGCGTTGCCGCGTCGTCGCTGACGTGCTCGTTGAAGTAATACAGCCCGGCGACATAGTCGAACTGGCCGACCGTGCCGACCGCCTGGAATTCCTGACTGAATTGGTTCTGGTGCAGGTCGGCGAGGCTGTAGCGGCTGAAGTTGCACGCGGTTCCGGTGCAGCCGGCCGCGACGACGGGCACGCGGTGATAGCCGCCGCTATTGTCATACTGGGTCGCATTCACGCCGCGCCACGCGGTGATCGAGCGGAGTTCGATCTCGGGTGCGACGTCCCAACGGATGTTCGAGGTGAAGCCGTGCGTCTTGTCGACGCTCGGCTGCTGCGGCACGCCGATGTCGGCGACCTTCGCGCGGCTGGTGCCGTTGACCACGACCTGGCTCGGCAGCGGCTTCACGCTGCCGGTGAGCGTCGTGTAGTTGGTGCCGGGCAGGGCACAGGCGGGCGATGCAGACTGCGCACCCGCCTTGCACCCGTTCGGGTTCACGTTGAGCAACTGGCTGTAGAACGGGCTGTTCGAGTCGTAGCCGTTATCGTAGCTGAAATCGGCGGTCATGCCCGAGATCGGGTGGACCCGCGCGGTCGCCTTGAAGCCGCGGCGATGATAATAGTTGAAGCCGGTCTGGCCCTCGAGCGGGTTCTTGGTGGTCGCATCCTGATGCTGGATGACGCCGTCGAGCTTCAGCGAAACGCCGTAGGTTTCGGGCAGGTCGAGATGCAGCGCGCCGTTATAGCTGCCGTAGTTCGCGATGCCGCCGGTCGCGCTGCCGCCCCATTTGCCGGTCGGGCCCTTGGTGACGATGCTCAGCGCGCCGCCCTCGGTGTTGCGACCGAACAGCGTGCCCTGCGGGCCTTTGAGGACTTCGATCCGGTCGACATCGAACAGCGCGGCGTTCAAGCCGTGCTGGCGCCCGAGGTACACGCCGTCGATATAGACGCCGACTCCCTGCTCGCGCGCGGGCTGGTTCGCATCGAGCGGGACGATGCCGCGGATACCGATCGTCAGCGCGGACTGGCGTGCCTCGAAGGTGGCAACGCGCAACGACGGCACCGCGCCATCGGCGAGATCGTACAGGCTCTGCACATGGCGATCGGTCAGCGCCTGGCTGCTGAGCACGCTGATCGCGATCGGCGTCTTCTGGAGATTGGTCTCGCGCTTGGTCGCGGTCACGACGATCTCGCCGAGACCCGTCTGGTCGGCGGGGGCGGCCGCAGCGGGATCGGTGGGCGTGGGATCGGTAGCGGCAGTCGGTGCCGGGTCTTTGGCGGCAGTCGGCGTGACGGCAGTCGGCGTGGCGGCGGCGGCGAAGGCGGGCGACGCGATCGCGACCGTCAGGGCGGCGCCGGCCAGCAGCCGCAAGCGCAGGCTTGCTGAATTCAACATCGAGGGGTTCCCTTTTTCGGCAGTGTTTGCCTTGGGGGGCGCGATAAGCGGCGGTCGTGGCACGTCCGTTACGAATATAAGAATCGCGTGTCCGGCGTTTTTAACGTTGGTTTAATGTGGGATGTTCGGCGCGATTACGGGATCGGGTTGCTGCCGACGCGGCTGTCACGGCGTTGTCACGCTGACGTAACGGCGCTGCCATGCGCGACCGCTACCGCGCCTCCCAAGCCGGCTGAAGAAGTCGGGACCATCCGGGGGAATACCATGAAATCGAACCTGTCGAACCGCGTCCGCGGTCGCGTCCTCGCGCATGCGCTGCTCGCCGGCTGCGCGCTGAGCCCGCTGACCATTGCGAGCGCCCATGCGCGTCCCGACGCAGCGACACCGGTCGGTGCACCGCGCGCGCCCGGCGCGATCACCGGCACCGTGTCGCAGGCGGGCAGCGGCGAGTATCTCGATGGCGCATCTGTCTCGATCCCCGCACTCGACCTGTCGACCGTGGTCGACCGCACGGGACGGTTCTCGCTGGTCGGCGTTCCCGCCGGCACGCACGAGCTCGTGATCCGCTATGTCGGCTTTCCCGATGCCCGCCGAACCGTGACGGTTGCAGACTCCCAGGTCACGCTCGACGTCGCGATGACCACCGAAGTCGGCGCAGGCGCAGGCGAGGGGGCCGAGATCGTCGTCTCCGGCTCGCGCCCGATCGCGGAATCCGAAGCCGCAGCACTCCAGATCCAGCGTACCAGCCCCTCGCTCGTCTCGGTCATCGCCTCGGATTCGATCGGTCGACTGCCCGATCAGAACGTCGCGCAGGCGGTCAGCCGCCTCCCCGGTGTCGGCGTCCAGCGCGACCAGGGCCAGGCGCGCTACATCACGCTGCGTGGAGCGCCGATCAACTGGACCACGCTGTCGATCGACGGCATCAACGTCGTCAGCCCCGAAGGCCGCGATGCCCGCTTCGACTCCATCCCCTCGGCGATCGCCTCGCAGATCATCGTGCGGAAAGCCGTCACCCCGGACATGACAGGCGAGACGATCGCCGGCAATGTCGACATCATCACGCGATCCGCGTTCGATTATCCGGGCATGAAGGTGCAGGCCAAGGGCGGCCTGGGCCATGTCGAACTCGGCAAAAAGACCGAATATGAGGGCTCGCTCGTCGTGTCCGACCGGATCGACACCGGGATCGGCGAGTTCGGCATCGTCTCGTCCGCCAGCCTGTACCGCCGCGGCATGGTCACCGACAATTTCGAAACCGATTTCGAGGCGGTCAAGGAAGACAAGCGCCCCGGCTACCAGACACGCAACTGGGCGCGCGAGACCGAGAACAAGCTGTATCGCCTGACGCGGAAGAACTACTCGCTCTCGACCCGGCTCGACTGGCGCCCGGCATCCGGCCACAAGCTGTTCGCGGAGACGATCTACTCGGCGTTCCAGGACGATGAGCAGCGTAACAACTACATCTTCGATCTCGACGACCAGCAGTCGCGGGCGCCGACCGGCAGCGCTGCCTGCAACGTCAACGCACGGCCCGCGTCGGGCACCACCGGCTATGCCGACATCTGCACCGGCAACACGCCCTTGCTCGGCACCGTCTACGGCGTCGATCTCAACGCGAACTTCACGGTGCGCAAATACAAGCAGTCGGTGTTCACCAACACGGTCGGCGGCGATCACGAGCTCGGCGAGTGGAAGGTCGCGTGGCGCGGCAATTTTACCCGTTCGATCGACGACCGGACGCAGCCGGCGCAGCTGAACTACGAAAGCCCCAGCTTCACGAACGCCACCAACCGGCTGACCGTGGGTTATGACCTGACCGACCCGCAGCTTGCCAAGGTCCAGCTGTTCCGCACGATCCGCAACGCCGACGGGACGTTCTCGCGCGGTGCACATGTGACCGCGATCGAGGATTTTCCGACGTCGCTGACCCGCCTCCGCTCGCTGAAGGCGCAGGACGTGACCGAGGCCTACACCGCCAAGCTCGACATCAGCCGCGAGGCGTCGCTGTTCGGGGCGCAGACGGTGTTCACCGCCGGCGTCCGCTATGACGACCGCACCAAGACCGCCAACGAGGATCTGCTCGACATCAACAGCGCGGCACAGTTCGCCGCCGCGGGGATCTCCACCAACTATTCCGCGATCGCCAAGCCCGGCGGGTTCCAGGGCGAGATCCCGCTCGGCTACACCTTCCAGTATTTCGACCGCGACAAGGTGCTCGGGCTCGTCGATCAGGCCAAGAGCGTCGCCAGCTACCAGCCGGTCGACGCCAATTTCTACGAGGTCGGCGAACGGGTCTATTCGGCCTATGCGATGGCCACCACGACGACCAACTGGGGCAGCATCGTCGGTGGTGCCCGCGTCGAGCATATCCGCAACGACGCGCGCGCCTTCTCGATCGACGCGGCGACCAGCGTGGCGACGCCGGTCGAGGCGAAGTCCAATCAGACGCTCGTCTACCCGAGCCTCCACCTCAACTGGGACGTCAACGACCGGATGAAGGCGCGGCTGTCGTTCAACACCGGCGCCGCACGGCCCGATTACGATCAACTGCGTCCGAACCTGACGTACAACGACGCGAACCTGACGGTATCCGGCGGCAACCCCGACGCGAAGCCCGAAAAGGCCAAGGGCGTCGACGCCTATGTCGAATATTACACGATGCCGCGCGGCTTCCTGTCGATCGGTGCCTATTACAAGGACGTCACCAACGTTCTGTTCGACTCGGTGCAGACCTTCGGCAGCACGATCCTCAACAGCGGCAATACCGATCGTTCGCAATATCAGTTCTCGACCGTCCTGAACGGCGGCAAGGGCTATATCATGGGCATCGAGGGCGCGATCCAGCAGCAGCTCGACCCGTTCACCGCCGATCTCGGCCTGCCGGACTGGATGGGCGGCTTCGGCATCCAGCTCAACGCGACGATCAACAAGAGCCGCGCGGATACGCCCGGCACGGGCGATATCCCGTCGCGGAAGGTGCCGCTGCCCGGTGCATCGGACGCGATCTACAATCTGATCGGCTATTACGAGAAATACGGATTCTCGGCCCGCGTCTCGTATCAGAACCGCTCGGCATGGCTCGACGCGATCGGGTCGGTGGCGAAGGTCGGCGACACCGTCCGTGGCGTCGACGGCGGCGATTTCTACTGGGCCAAGGACAATGAACTGGACGCATCGGTCCGCTACGCGATCAACGGCAATGTCGAGATCTATGCCGATTTCGCCAATCTCCTGAACGGCCCCGGTCGTCGCTATGTCGGCACGTCGGCCTACACGATCGAGCATGAGACGTTCGGTCGGCGTTACACCGGCGGCGTTCGGGTGACGTTCTGATGCGCGCGCTTCCCTTTGCCGCGTTGCTGCTCGCGGGGTGTGCAACGACCTCGGTCCCGGTGGCGGTCGAGGTACCTATGGTTGCGGCGACCGCGGAGACCGATCCGGTCGACACCGC
>JAJNQF010000199.1 GCA_021154945.1 Sphingomonas sp. | reverse complement strand
CGCCGCCTGACCTTGCCTGGCGGACGGCTACCCATGGAGCGCTGTTACCGCCGCCGCTCTCGTCCCCCGAAACTCACCAAGCTTTCCGCGCCATTCGCCGACAGCGCCGAGACGCCGACGAAATTGTCGTCCACCGGCACCTGCACGAGCAGCGTTTGCGTCCCCGTCACGTCGCGCGTCTCCGCCCAGTCCTGCGCGTCGTTGCGGCGCCAGCGGACCCGGTATCCCGCCGCGCCGGGTACAGCGGTCCACTTGACCGTCGTGTCGCGCGACAAGGCACCGGCGATCGTCACCTCGTCCGGCGCAGCGGGTGCACCGGCAATACGTGCCAGGGTGGCGACGTTGATCGCAGTGACTTTCGCAAGATACGGGAAATCCATGCCTTCGATGGTGTCGCCGTAGACGACGCCGTTCTCGGTACGGAGGTCCTGGTGCTGGCGGTCCCAATTCTCGGCGGCGACCGAGAAGCGCACGGCGGGATAGCCCAGTTTGAGGAAGGGCTCATGATCGCCACCACGGCCGAACCGGTCCGGTCGACGATCGAGCATCACGTCGAGCCCGCCAGGAACGGTGCCCGCGATCCCGTCGATCGCCTTGGCCAGCGCGCGGCTGGGGCCATCGTCCTCGCCACCCTCGGCCCGGCGGCCCTGCTGCGCGACCAGATCCTCGGAGGCGCGGATACCTTCCGAGAACACGCGGACCTTGTCGGCGACGCGTACGCCGCCGTGCCCGACCGTGTTGCCGACGATGTCGTTGTTGAGCATCGCCGACACCTTCCAGCCGCGCGCCTTGGCGGTGTCGGCGAGCAGTTCAGCGCCCCAGAGCCCCTGTTCCTCGCCCGAGAATACCGCGTAGACGATCGTCGCATCGAACTGGCGTTGGGACAACAATCGTGCCGCCTCCAGCACCAGCGCAACGCCCGACGCGTTATCGTTCGCGCCCGGCGCATCGGACGTGACGTTCATCACGTCGGTCACCCGGCTGTCGATATGCGCGCCGACGATCACCACGCGGTTCGGGTCGCGGCCCTTCTGGATGCCGAGTACGTCCTCGACGACGACCCCGATCGGTGCACGCGGCCCGGTGAAGGTCCGCGCGATCCGCTCGACCGTGACGCAGCCGCCGCAGGTCGCGCCGATCTCGGTAAAACGCTGCGCCGCCCAGGTCCGCGCGGCGCCGATGCCGCGCTTGGGATCGGTAGTAGTCGACGCGGTGTGGCGCGTGCCGAAGCCGACCATCGCGGTGACGTCGGCCTTGAGCCGGGCCGCGGATGGCGCGGGCAGACGGGCGGGCGGGGAAGAAATCGGGGCGGCGGCTGCGAGAAGCAGCGGGACTGCGAATAAGGGCATGGCCAATCGTGCCCGTATCGGCGGCGCGGCTCAAGCCGGGAAATGCAGCAATCGAACTGCGTCCGCCGCGCATCCCGAACCGTAACTCGGCACACAGCTCAATATAAGTTCGCTTAATGGTTATGATCTATGTTTCAGACAGATAAAGCAAAACACTAAAAGCGCCGTCGAGGTTACAGGGAGCCGAGATGATATTGGGGCATTCGATTTCGACCGCTGCAGGGGTTATCCAGACGATCGACGAATCCGTCGCGACGACATTGCAGCGCACACAAAAACAGCTGGTCGGCCGGTCGTATATGTCCATCACCCACCCGGGAGACATTGCGCGCAACCTTGCACAGGTCGCCGCACTGCAACCCAATGGGAGTTCGGCGCGAATACGAAAACGGTATATCGGCGGCGACGGTGCGGTCATCACGCTCGAAGTCCAGGTTTCGCGAATCGGCAGTTGCAGCGACGGATATCTCTTCGGTACGCTGTCGACCGTGCCGCGCGCCCTGCCCGCGGTTACCAGCCTCGCCGCTGCCGATACTGTGCCCTATCGGCTGTGGCGTCGGGCTAGGGATCTGCTCGACGTCATGCGGTCCCGCGATACGATATTGGGGGCCGACCTGTTTGCGGATCACGCCTGGGCCAGTTTGCTGATCGTCTATGTCGCAGAGGCCGAGAGCCGGATCGCGACGGTGGAATCGCTCGTCGCGCAGCTCAGCCTGTCACGCGCCACGCTGATGCGCTGGCTGCACGTGCTCCAGGCGAAGTCTCTGATCGAACAGATCGACAGGGACCTCGACGCGGTCCAGCTGACCCGGACCGGGATCGAGCGTATCGAGCGGCTGCTCTCGACCAAGGCGCCGGTTACGGTTGGCTGAGGCGGCTGGCTGACGGGGCCCACTCAAGGCGGCCGGCTGACACAGGCAGTTGACCGGGCTCAGCTCAACCGGTCGATCGCCTCGCGGGTCAGCGATCCCGGGATGATCATCACCGGCACGGGCAGCGCCCCAGCATCGGCACCGGTGAAATGCGCGATCAGTTCGCCCGGCGCACCGGTCGCCGCGGCCCCAAGCACCAGCGCGGCAATCTCGGGATTTGCCTCGATCATCTCGCGGATGATCTTCGGCCCCTCGCCTTCGCGGACCGTAATCGACGGGCGCAGCCCCGATTCCTCCAGCAATGTACCAGCTGCCCCCGCGACCAGCCCTTCGGCATGCAGCCGTGCCTCTTCCTCGATCGTCGCCTGGACGCCGCCGAACGCGATGAACTCCTGCGGCGGGATCACCGTCAGGATCTCGACGCCGCCGCCGGTCTTCACGGCACGCCGCGCGGCAAAGCGCAACGCGATGCCGGCTTCGGGACTGTCGTCGATAACCACCAGATAAATGCGCATTTTGGCCCCCGTTATGCGACGTAGGTGGCCCGAAGCCGTGCACGACGCAAGACCGCCGAGTTGCGCCGACGGGGTTGACCCGAGCGGACGAGAGCGCGAGTAGGCATGCCGTTACGTCACGCCCTGGGGAAATCCATGTCGATCGAGATCAAGATGCCTGCCCTGTCCCCGACCATGGAGGAGGGTACCCTCGCCAAATGGTTGATCAAGGAAGGCGACGTCGTGAAATCCGGCGACCTGATGGCCGAGATCGAGACCGACAAGGCAACGATGGAATTCGAAGCCGTCGACGAAGGCACCGTGGTCAAGATCCTCGTTGCCGAGGGTACCGACAACGTGAAGGTCGGCACGGTCATCGCGATCATCGCCGAAGAGGGCGAGGATGCGTCCTCCGTTTCTTCGACACCTGCGAAGAGCGAGACGCCCGAGCCCGCCGCCAAGGAATCGGAAGCCAAGCCCGACCCGAAGGATCCCAACGACACCGGCAGCGAGACCAAGCCGGTCGAGCGCACCGAGGCTTCGGCCGAGGATCATGGTCGTCCGGACGACGCCGGTGCGGCAAAGCCCGCCGCCAGCGGTGACCGCGTGAAGGCCAGCCCGCTCGCGCGTCGCCTCGCCGCCGACAAGGGTATCGATCTCGGTGCCGTATCGGGTTCGGGGCCGAAGGGTCGGATCGTCAAGGCCGACGTCGAGAGCGCGAAGCCGGGTGCGGCGCCTGCCGCTGCAAAGACCGAAGCTGCTGCGCCGACCGTCTCCGCTGCTCCGGCACCTGCCGCCAAGCCTGCGACCGTGCCGGATATCCCGCATGAGGCGACCAAGCTCAGCAACGTGCGCAAGACGATCGCGCGTCGCCTGACCGAGTCGAAGCAGACCGTTCCGCACATCTATCTGACGGTGAACATCCGCCTCGACGCGCTGCTCAAGCTGCGTGGCGAGCTGAACAAGAGCCTCGAATCGCGCGGCGTAAAGCTGTCGGTCAACGACCTGCTGATCAAGGCGCAGGCCGTCGCGCTGATGCAGGTACCGACCTGCAACGTGATGTTCACGCCCGACCAGCTGATCACGTTCCAGCGCGCCGACATCTCGGTCGCGGTGAGCACGCCGTCGGGGCTGATCACGCCGATCATCGTCGGTGCCGACACCGCGTCGCTGTCGTCGATCTCGACGCAGATGAAGGATCTCGCCGCCCGCGCCCGCGACGGCAAGCTGAAGCCCGAGGAATATCAGGGCGGTACCGCCTCGATCAGCAACATGGGCATGTTCGGGATCACGCAGTTCGATGCGGTCATCAACCCACCGCAGGCGATGATCCTCGCGGTCGGCGCGGGTGAGAAGCGTCCGTTCGTGGTCGCCGACGAACTGACCGTGGCGACCGTGATGTCGGCAACGGGCAGCTTCGATCACCGCGCGATCGACGGTGCCGACGGCGCGCAGTTCATGAAGGCGTTCAAGCACCTCGTCGAGAACCCGCTGGGCATGCTGGCGTAAGATCGTGACGACCGCCTCCCCTACCCCGTTCGCCCTGAGCGAAGTCGAAGGGCATGAGACCCATGTACCTCGACTACGCTCGGCACGAACGGTTTAGGGGGTGTTCGACATGAAGCAGACGACCATCGAGATCCTGCACATCCTTGCAGGCCTCGTCGTCGCAATCGCGATCACCTGGGCGGCGGCATGGTCCTATCCGCTCGGGCAGGACGTGATCTGGGCGTGCGGTGCGGCGGCGATGGTCGCGACCGTGCTGATGGGCGTGGGGCCTTTGCGCCGCGCGCGTCGTCTCGACCAAACGACCCGCAGGAGTGAAGCGTGACCGACCTGCCCCCCAATAAGGCCCCGACGATCCGCGTCACCGCGATGCCCGCCGACGCCAACCCTTACGGCGACATCTTCGGCGGCTGGCTGATGGGCCAGATGGATCTCGCGGCCGGCTCGGTAGCGTCGCGGCGTAGCGGCGGCCGTGCCGTCACGATCGCGGCGGACGCGATGAAGTTCCACATGCCGGTCGTCGTCGGCGACGAGGTGTCGGTCTACGCAGACCTGATCGCGGTCGGTCGCACCTCGATGACGATCGAAGTCGAGGCTTGGCGTCGCGCGCGCCACAGCAACGACAGCTGCAAGGTGACCCAGGCGCGCTTCATCTTCGTGGCGGTCGGCGACGACCGCAAACCGCGGCCCGTGCCGCCCGAAACCAACTGATTTTCTGAAGGACTCTCACGTGGCTGATACTTTCGACCTCGTCATCCTCGGTTCCGGCCCCGGCGGCTACGTCGCCGCGATCCGCGCGTCGCAACTCGGCCTCAAGGTCGCGATCGTCGAGCGCGAGCGGCTGGGCGGCATCTGCCTCAACTGGGGCTGCATCCCGACCAAGGCGCTGCTCCGCACCTCGGAAATCTATCACTACATGCAGAACGCCGAGAGCTATGGCCTCAAGGCGGACAATGTCGGCTTCGATCTCGCCAAGGTCGTCGACCGGTCGCGCAAGGTCGCGGGCCAGCTGAATGCGGGCGTGAAGGGCCTGATGAAGAAGAACAAGGTGACCGTCGTCGAAGGCGTCGGCACCGTGACGGCGAAGGGCAAGCTGTCGGTCAAGCAGGGCGACAAGACGGTCGAGCTCGAAGCCAAGAACATCATCGTCGCGACCGGCGCGCGGGCGCGCGACCTGCCGTTCGCCAAAGCCGACGGCGAGCGGATCTGGACCTATCGTCATGCGATGGTGCCGACCGAGATGCCGACCAAGCTGCTGGTCATCGGATCGGGCGCGATCGGCGTCGAATTCGCCAGCTTCTACAACGACATGGGCGCCGACGTGACGATCGTCGAGATGCTCCCGCGCATCCTTCCCGTCGAGGACGAGGAAGTCTCCGCGTTCATGGACAAGGCGCTGACGAAGCAGGGCATCAAGCTGCTGACCCAGACCGGCCTCGAAGGGCTCGCCCCGTCGGCGAACGGCGTCACCGCCAAGATCAAGGCGAAGGACGGCAAGGTTTCGGAATAGACCTTCAGCCACGCGGTCATCGCGATCGGCATCGTCCCCAACACCGAGAATATCGGGCTGGAAGCGCTCGGTGTCGACACCGACCGCGGGCACATCAAGACCGACGGCTATGGTCGCACCAATGTCGACGGCATCTGGGCGATCGGCGACGTCACCGGCGCGCCGTGGTTGGCGCACAAGGCCAGCCATGAGGGCATCATCGCGGTCGAGAAGATCGCCGGCGGTTCGCCGCACCAGATGGACAAGGCCAACATCCCCGGCTGCACCTATTCGCGCCCACAGGTCGCGAGCGTCGGCATGACCGAGGCGAAGGCCAAGGAAGCCGGCTACGAGCTGAAGGTCGGTAAATTTCCCTTCATCGGCAACGGCAAGGCGATCGCGCTGGGTGAGGCGGAAGGCTTCGTCAAGACCGTGTTCGATGCGAAGACCGGCGAACTGCTCGGCGCACACATGGTCGGCGCGGAAGTCACCGAGCTGATCCAGGGCTATGTCGTCGCGCGCCAGCTCGAGACGACCGAGGCCGAACTGATGGAGACGGTGTTCGCGCATCCGACGCTGTCCGAGATGATGCACGAGAGCGTGCTGGCGGCGTACGGCCGCGCGATCCACTACTGACCCTGCGATCCTCCCCCGCAAGGGGGAGGTGTCAGGCGCTTGCCAGACGGAGGGGGCGGTAAACGCCAACCTTGGTTCCGTGTCCTCCCCCTCCGACGCCTTCGGCGCC
>JAJNQF010000096.1 GCA_021154945.1 Sphingomonas sp. | reverse complement strand
CAGAACCAGCATCCGCTCCAGTGCACGCTCGAAAAGGCGTGAGCTAACCGTCTGCTGATCCTCCCCCGCGAGGGGGAGGTGGCACCGAAGGTGACGGAGGGGGAGGCAAGCGCGACCTCTGTTCCGTGTCTTCCCCCTCCGTCTGGCAAGGGCGAGCCACCTCCCCCTGGCGGGGGAGGATCGACCCCTTTGGCGTCAGCGGCGCCTTTTCTTCGACCGGGACGGCGGTGGCGCAACCGGCGTGGGCAGCGGCGGCGGTGCGCTGAACTTCACTACCAGAGGCACCACCCCAGGGTCCGCCGGGTATTGCCGTCGCGCGCGCGCGAACACGAACCGCGCCTTCGCTGCCCCACGCGCATTACCGCTCGCGCCCACCCAGCGCCAATGCCAGGGCTCCCACTTCACGTGCTGCTTGTTCCCACCCGGAAAGCTCTGTTCGAACCCGAACCGCGGGGCGTTCAGGCGAAGCCAACGCGCAGCAGGGGTCGCGGCCATGCACGCCTCCGCATCGGGACACCCGTTCGCCGGCCGCACCGCGAAATCCAGAGCATAGCCGGTCGAATGCTCGCTATACCCCGGCGGAGCGACCGAGATCGCGCGATCGGCCGCGCTGCTGGTCTCGCCCCGGCAGAAGACGCTGCGCTGGCGGGCGATCGACCGCTGGCACGACAGCGCGCGGAGCTGGCCCATCACCGAGGGATCGCCCTGCGCCGCCGCGAACAGTCGCAACAGATCGGGCAGCATGTCGGCACGCACCACGCACGGATTGCCCACCGAATACTCCGACGGCAGCGTGACCAGCTCGCTTTCGGGCGCATCGCCATAGGGCAAATGCCCGAACGCGCGGCCATCCGGCGCGATCGCCGCGCTCTGGCCTTCGCACAATTGTGCCTCGGCGACCGTCGGTGCCAGGACCAGAACAAGGGCAACTATACGGTGCAACATCGTGACGGCTCTGGCACGCAGGCGCTAATGATGGCAAGGGCGGCGCCATGCATGGTGAACGCGTACTCTTCCTCGACGGCGAGGCCCTGGTAATCGACAAACCCGCGGGGTTGCCGGTCGATCCACCCCGCGATGGCTCGCTGAGCCTCGAAAATCATCTCGAAAGCCTGAAGTTCGGCTTCCAGCGCTGGCCGAAGGCGGTCCATCGCCTGGACCGCGATACGAGCGGATGCCTCCTCCTGTCGCGCAACCCGAAGGCGCATGCCCGGCTGCAGCAAGCGTTCGAACAGGGTCTCGTGTCGAAGCGCTATGTCGCGCTGCTCGACGGCGTGGTCGAAGGCACGTCCGGCCTGATCGAGATGGCGCTGGGCAAGGTCAGCACCGCCGAGACCGGCTGGCGGATGGTCGAGGATCCCGACGGCAAGAAGTCGCGCACCAAGTGGCGCTTGCTCGAGATCAAGGACGGCCGCTCGCTGGTCGAATTCCTGCCCGAGACCGGCCGCACGCATCAGATCCGCGTCCACGCCGCGAGCGGCCTCGGCGCGCCGGTGGTCGGCGACGGCGTGTACGGCCAGGCGGACGGGCTCGGCATGATGCTCCATGCGCAGCGGCTGATCGTACCGCGTCCGGGCAAGCCCGACGTGCTCGCCGAAGCGCCGCTGCCCGAAAGGTTCGCCAAGGCCGGTTTCGCCGACGAGGTGACGCCAGCCGCCGACGTCGCTCCGGTTGCCAACGCGGTGACGACGCCCGACTCCACCGACGGCTGAGAGCCGAGGGGAGGGGCTTATGGTCGCGATCCCGATCACCCGGTCGATCTCGATCGACGACAGCGAACTGATCGAGAGCACGACCCGCTCGGGCGGTCCCGGTGGCCAGCACGTCAACACCACCGACAGCGCGGTGATCCTGCGCTTCGACGTCGGCCTCTCGCCCGGCCTGCCGCTGGCGGTCAAGAACCGCATTGCCGTGCTCGCGGGATCGCGCCTCACCCGCGACGGCGTGCTGGTGCTGCGTAGCGAAGGCTCGCGCTCGCAGCTGCTCAACCGGCAGGAAGTCCGCGAGCGGCTGGTCGCGCTGATCAAGGAAGCGACGATCGTCCCCAAGGCCCGCCGCGCGACCAAGCCGTCCAAGGCGGCGAAAGCACGACGGGTCGATACGAAGAAGGTGCGGAGCGGGGTCAAGGCGGGACGCGGCAAGGTCCGCGACGATTGAGCGGCCATGCCCGTGGGCGGGTCGTCGACGTTCGTTGGGCGGGGCTAGCCCACGACCTTGCGATCCTCCCCCTGGCGGGGGAGGATCACCACATTGCCGTTGGGTCACCCTAGCGTTTGCCGGGTGACGGATTTGGGGAGCGTTAGCTGCCTCTCAATCAAGGAAGACCGATGTACCAGTTCGATATCTCCGCCGGCACCAAGGCCGATCTCTACCGCGACCTGCTCGCCGCGCTCGACGCGCTGACCGCGGACGAGCGTGACCCGATCGCCAACATGGCCAACGCCGCCGCACTGATGTGGGAATATCTCCCTGACCTGAACTGGGCGGGCTTCTACCGGCTGGTGCCCGAAGCACAGGGCGGCGAACTCGTGCTCGGGCCGTTCCAGGGCAAGGTCGCCTGCATCCGCATCCCGGTCGGCAAGGGCGTCTGCGGTGCCGCCGCCGCGACGCTGACGACGCAACTGGTCGAGGACGTGCATGCGTTCCCCGGCCACATCGCCTGCGATGCTGCGAGCCGCTCCGAACTGGTCGTGCCGGTGACCAAGAACGGCACGCTGGTCGCGGTGCTCGACCTCGACAGCCCCGAACCCGCGCGGTTCGATGCCGAGGACGCGGCGGGGTGCGAGGCGCTGGCGGCACTGCTCGGCGAGCGGCTGTAGGACCTGATCCGTTTAGGGACGGTACGCTCACTGGTGACTCCTCTGCGGCTTTGGTAAGCAACCCGTTAAGAAATCCGGCGTTTGCGCGGGATAGGGTGGCGGAACCAGGGAGACGGACATGCGGAGCCTTTTGATCGCGAGCGCAGGGCTTGTCGTCGTCAGCGGCGCAGCGGAGGCCCAGCAGCGCCCCGGCACCAGCTACGGCGTGCCGGGTGCGACGATGCAGGCGCCGATGGCAAACCCTCGTCGCCCGGGACCTATCGCCGCGCGTCCGCCCGTCGTTCACACGTCCTCCCGACCGGTCGGATCGCAGCGGGCCGCAACGCGCCGCCAGCCGCGCTGGGGCAGCAAGATCGGCGGGCGCTGGTGGGGCGGCGCCAACGCGCCCGGCGGTTGGGCAGGATACCGTCGCCCGCATCGTGGTTGGGCCGTGCCGACCTATTGGAACGCACCGCGCTTCTATATCGGCGACTGGTCGACCTATGGCCTTTCCCGACCGCCGCAGGGTTATAACTGGGCGCGCTATTACGACGATGCGGTGCTGATCGACTCGCGCGGATCGATCTACGACACGGCGAGCGACATCGACTGGGATCGCTACGACTCCAACGGCTACGTGGCCGTGAGCCCCCGCGACTATGCCGCCAACGACTCGGTCTATGCCGGGCCGAGCGACCGCGGATACGCCGCGCCCTATGACGATCGCGGTGCGCCTCGGCGTGACACCGGTCTGGGTGGCGCAGCGATCGGCGCGGTTGCCGGCGGCGTCGCGGGCAACGTCATCGCGGGTCGCGGCAATCGCCTGGGCGGGACCCTGATCGGTGCTGGCGTCGGTGCCGCGGCGGGATACGCGATCGAAAAGACCGAGGACCGGGGCCGCCTTGCGTCACCTCCGCCACCGCCCCCTCCACCAGCACGCGTTTCAGGATACGGAGCCGGCTATCCGCCCCCGCCGGCCTACGCAGCCGAGTACGCACCGCCGCCGCCCGCTTATGCCGACGATTACGCGCCCCAGCCCTACGGCGGGGACTATGCCCCGCCGCGCAGCTATACGGTCGCGCCGGGCGGCACATGGGTCTCACCCGACGGCGCGACGACGGTTACGACAACGAGCGGCGGCGCATATCCGGCGGGTTCGACGACGGTGATCGTCCAGTCTGTACCGGTTACCACGACGACAACGACGACCACCCAATATTACGATGCGTATCCTCGACGGAAGGTCAGGCGGCGCTAAAGGGCGGCTCAGCCGAGCATACCCGCGTAACTCTGCGGTGGCAGGGGAAGCGTCGCGCGCGCGGCTAGCCCGCCGAAGATCACCAGGATGAGAGCCCCGCCGCCGATGGTCAGCGTTCGCAGCGGTGGGGTTCGGTCGGCGAGCAGGACCACAGCCACCGCCGTCGCGATCATCGGCCACAGGTGATAGCGCAGATCCGAGGCGATGCTGAGGACCGCGAAACTCGCCTCCAGGGCAAGCGCGGACACCAGCAGCGCGGTGGCGAAGTCGCGCACGGCGTCGCGTCGGCGCGACAGGCATGTCGCCAGTGCGGTGATCGCGACGACGATCCATGCGATCGGCCAGCCCAGCGGCGTCTCGACGGTCGCGGCGGTCATGCCTTCCCAGGTGCGGGCGGCGGCATTGGGGTCGGCGAGCCCGAGCGTATTGGGTTCGGACGCGGTCGGTGGCGCGGCGCTCGGCCAGTGGAACGGTACGAGCCAGCGGTCGGTCGAGTTCAGATGCGCGAAGCGGTGCGTGGCGTAGGCGATCGGGTGATGCAGCGCCGCGGACGCCAGCGTGACGTAGAGCGTCGCGGTCGGCAACGCTCTCAGCCGCGCCATCGTCGTCCCGCAATGTACGTCGTCGCCGAGCGGATCCCAGAAGAACGGTTTAGCGCAGTGGCGGGCGATCACGGTCGCCGCTTCCGCCTGCGTCAGGCCGGTAGTGGTGCTGTCCGGCACGCGGGCGGCGATGCCGGCCGAGTCGTAGAGTGCCTGCGTCGCCTCGACGCCGCTGCGTTGCGCGTCCAGGACTTGATGGTTGATGATCGGCGCGACGCCGAGGACGACGACCACCGCGATCAGGCCGGTGACGGTCTTGGCGAATAGGCCGGCGGGGCGCGGCGCGAGCATCACCACCAGCGGCACGACGATGAACACGGCGTTCGCCCGGACCAGCACGGCATAGGCGAGCAGCAGCGTCACCGGTATCCACATCGCGCCGGGCAAAGGGCGGCCCGCGAGGCGCCACCAGCCCACGATCCCGACTGCGGCGAGCAACGCGCCGGCAAGTTGCGCGTCCTTGAGCACGACACCCTGCCAACCGAGGAACGGCGGTAAAAGGCCGATGACGAGGATCGCGAGCGCGCTGCGGGGGCGCCCGAGGCGGGCAAGCGCACCGGCGATCAGGCCGAGGCCGAGCCAATAGGTGACGAGTTGCACGACGAGCATCGGCGTCGCGCCGGGCCCGAACGGTGCCATCACCGTCCAGATGCGCGCCATGATCGGCGGGTGCCAATCGTCGTACACGCCCGACAGGACCTGCTGATATTGCGCGACGGTATCGTACATCGCGGTGCCCGGCCAAAAGAGCGCGAGCGACGCGACGCACAGCGCGGTTGCGGCGAGAATGGCGATGCGAGCGGTGGCGCGTGGTACGGGTTCGATCGACATTCGCGGGTCCTGCACCGGGGGCTTGTGTTCGCGAAATCGTGGAGCGCTGGACCCCAC
>JAJNQF010000091.1 GCA_021154945.1 Sphingomonas sp. | reverse complement strand
TGATCGCGACCGCGGCTCTGGCACGGTTCGGGAAAACACCTATGCCGGGTATTTCCAGGCTGCGTTCGGCGGTGACATCGGCACCAACCGTCGCTGGTCGGCGATGGCAGGCGCGCGACTGGTCCATACCGATCTGTACGCCACGGGCTATTCGGTCACGCTGACCAACATCATCCAGAACCCCGCCGATCCGACCTCCGCGGTTCCAGTGTACAGCCCGACGGTGGCCGTCGACGCCAGCAACAGCTACACCTATCTGCTCCCGACCCTGAACTTCCGGCTGGACATGAGCGAGGCGCTGGTACTGCGATTGGCGGGGTCGCGGACGCTGACACGTCCCACGCTCAGCCGGCTGGGCCTGTCGCAGGACTTCACGTTCCGACCGCCCAACTCGAACACGATCAGCGGCGGCAATCCGTATCTGAAACCGTTCCTGGCGTGGAACGCCGATGCATCAGTCGATTATTATCTCAGCCGGACGAGCTACTTCAGCCTCGCGGGCTTCTACAAGAAGCTCGAGAACTTTATCATCTCCGGTCAGCAGCCCGAGGAATATTTCGGGCTGACCTTCCTCGCCAATCGCCCGTTCAATTCGCAGAAAGGCGAGGTCTACGGCTTGGAGGCCGCGGTCCAGAGCACGTTCGACGTCCTGCCGGCGCCGTTCAACGGGCTGGGCGTGACCGCGAACTATACGCTGGTGAAGAGCTCGATCCGGTTCGATCCATCGCTGAGCAACCAGACCTTCAACGTCGAGGGCCTGTCGGACACCGCCAATTTCGTGATGTTCTACGAAAACGACCTGTTGCAGCTCCGCGGCGCGTATAACTGGCGGGCGCCGTTCCTGCGGCAGACGTTCGGGCCGCAGAGCGAGCCGGAGAACATCTTCGGCTACAGCCAGATCGATCTCAGCGGCTCGATCAAGTTGAACCCCAGTGTATCCTTCTACGCCGAAGCACTAAACGTCACGAACGAGAAGTTCCGCAGCTATTCGCGCTTCAAGGAACGGCTGATCACGGTATCCGACCAGGGCCGCCGCATCACCGCCGGCTTCCGCTTCAACTTCTGATATCGGCGATACCACCCCGCAGTCGTGACAGACGCGCGACTGCGGGGTGGTTACAGCGTTCACCATGCCGGATCCCGTCATACCAGTTCTCGACCTCGGTGGGGTGACCACCCGTACGCTGCGTGCGCCGGGCGTCACCGTGCGGCTGACCAATCTCGGTGCGACGCTGATGGCCATCGAAACACCCGATCGTGCCGGACGGATCGCCAATATCCTGCTTGGATATGCGAACCCGGCCGACTATCCCGCGGCCTATCCCACGGCGGGCGGGCCGGATCCCGATGCCTATCTCGGCGCGACATGCGGCCGCTATGCCAATCGGATCGCGGGCGCGACGTTCGTGCTCGACGGCGAACGCCACTGGCTCAGCGCCAACGAAGGACCGAACCACCTTCATGGCGGTGCGCGCAATTTCCATCATGTCGTCTGGCAGGTCGTCGCGGCAGGCGATCGCCGCGTCGTGCTGTCGCATCGCAGTCCGGACGGCGACCAGGGGTATCCCGGTGCGCTCGATGCAGTCGCCACCTTCACGCTGGCCGATGACGGCGAACTCGCGATCGTCTACACCGCCACGACGTCGCGGCCGACGCACGTCAATCTGGTGTCGCACGGCTATTTCAACATGTCGGGCGATCCGCGCACGTCGATCCTCGACCATCGCCTGTGGATCGATGCGGGCGAGATCCTGGCGATCGACGCGGCCGGCCTGCCGACCGGCGAACGACACGCGATCACGGGATCGCCGTTCGACTTCGCCCGTCCCCGTCCGATCGGGTCGCGGATCGCCGACGACGACCCGCAGCTGCGATGCGGGAACGGCTATAATCACAATTACATCCTTCCGGGAGCCGGGGTCCGGCAGGTCGCCCGGCTCGAGCATCCGGCGAGCGGTCGCAGGTTGACGGTATCGACCGACCAGCCCGGGCTGCAACTCTACACCGGCAGCCATCTGGGCGGCCGCTTCGCCCCGCAGTCCGGCATGTGCCTGGAGACGCAACACTGGCCCGATAGCCCCAACCGCCCGGACTTCCCCACCACCCGGCTCGACCCCGGCGCGACCTATCGCAGCGAAACGCGGCTGCGGTTCGACGTGACCTGAGGCGGGGGTCTAGAGCCGCGCCAGCCGGCCGCCATCCGCGACCATCTCGCTACCGCTGATGAAGCGCGCCTCATCGGATGCGAGAAACCGCGCCAACGCCGCGATATCCTCGGGTTGCCCGATATCGGCCGGATCGATCACTTCCGCGCCCGATCGGATATTCGGGCTGTCGCGGAGCATCGCGGTGTCGATCGCGCCCGGCAGGATCGCGTTGCAGCGGATGCCGCGATCGCGTCCCTCGATCGCGGTCGTGCGGGTCAGGCTGACCAGCGCCGCCTTGGACGCCGCGTAGGAGGCGACCATCGGCGACGTGCATCGGGCATGGACCGAAGCAATGTTCACGATCGCACCACCGCGCGGCATGTGACGCAGCGCGTGACCGGTCAGCAGCGCCGGCGCAACCAAGTTGACCGCCATCAGCTGCTGCCAGTCGACCGCGTCATGCGCCTCGATCGGCTTGAAGATCATCATGCCGGCGACGTTCACCAGCAGGTCCCAGCGCCCGAACCGGTCGAGCGTCGCGGCGACCGCAGCGTCGAGCGCAGCGGCATCGCCGACGTCGCAGCCGATCGGCAGGGCATCGCCCAGCCGGTCGAGCGGGATCTGCTGCGCCGCACGATCGACCAGCACCAGCGCCGCACCGGCATCCGCGAACGCCTGCGCCACGGCCAGGCCGATGCCGCCCGCGGCGCCGGTGATCAGCGCGACCTTGCCGGCAAAGGACGTTACCATTCGCGCAACGACCCATCGCGCCCGCGCCAGACCGGATTGCGCCAGCGATGCGGCACGCGCGCCGCCTCGCGCACGCGGGCTTCGTCGATCGTGACGCCAAGCCCAGGCCCCTCCAGCACGGCAACGCTGCCCGCGGTCACCGTCAGCACCTCGGGATTGGTGATGTAGGTCAGCAGGTCGGCGTCCGGCTGGTTGTAGTGGATTCCCAGCGACATCTCCTGGATCACGAAATTGGGCGTCGCCGCGGCGAGCTGGAGGCATGCGGCCAGCGCAAGCGGGCCAAGCGGGCAATGCGGCGCGATTGCGATATCGTACGCCTCCGCCATGGCGGCGATCCGGCGCCCCTCGGAGATGCCGCCGGCATGACTGAGATCGGGCTGCGCGATGTCGATCGAGGTCGCCTCGAAGAACGGCTTGAAATCCCACCGCGAGAACAGCCGCTCCCCCAGTGCCAGCGGTACGCTGGTCTGCGCCGCGACCTGCGCGATCGCCTCGGGGTGCTCGCTCAGCAGGACCTCTTCGATGAACAATGGTGACAGCGGTTCGAGCGCCTTGACGATGCGGCGCGCCATCGGCTTGTGCACACGGCCGTGGAAATCGACGCCGACGTCCATTCCGGTATCGCGGACGAGCCCAAGCCGCTCGACCACCGCGTCGACCGCCGCCGGGCCCGACAACCAGTCGATATCCTCGGTCCCGTTCATCTTGACCGCATCGAACCCCTGCTCGCGCCGGGCAAGCGCTGCCGCGGCCACATCGCTTGGTCGATCGCCGCCGATCCAGGCATAGACGCGGATCCGGTCACGCACCCGGCCGCCCAGCAGGTCCGCGACCGGCACCCCGAGCGTTCGGCCACGCAGATCCCACAGCGCCTGATCCACCCCGGAGATCGCCGACATGAACACCGGACCACCGCGATAGAAGCCGAGCCGGTACAGCATCTGCCAGGCGTCCTCGATCCGGTTCGGATCGCATCCGATCAGCCGGTCGCGGATCGCCTCGAACGCGCCGACCACGGCTTCGGCATGCCCCTCGAGGCTGGCCTCGCCCCAGCCCACCGCGCCCTCGCTCGTCTCGATCCGGACGAACAGCCACCGGGGCGGCACAAGGAAGGTTTCGATCGCAACAATCTTAGACATTCTGGGTATCGCTCCGGTCAGTATCGGTCGAACGCAAGCGGAATCGCGGCAGCCGCCCGTCCTGTCGCAGCCGATCGGCGACAACCGCGAGCAAAAGGATTCCTCCACGCACGACATATTGATAGAAAGTCGGGACATTGAGCAGGTTAAGCGCATTCTGCGCCGCGCCCATGATAAATACGCCGATTATGACGCCGCCGATCGTGGCCAGCCCGCCGGACAGCGACACGCCGCCCAGCACGCACGCGGAGATCACCGCAAGCTCGAGCCCGACGCTGGTGTTAGGCTGGCCGCTGGTAATACGCGCGGCCAGGATGATTCCGGCCAACCCCGCCACCAGTCCCTGCAACGTGAACACCATGATCCGGACGCGCGTAATCGGTACGCCGGCGAGCCGCGCGGCTTCTGGGTTGCCGCCGATCGCCAGGATGTTGCGACCGAACACGGTGGCCTTCAGGATCACCCCGAAAACGATGAAGCTGCCGATCATCGACCAGATCGGCCAGCTCAATCCGAACAGTCCGCCCGATCCGAGTTCATAGAATCCCTGCAACCCGATCGCGACGCTTTCGCCGCCCGACGCCAGGAATGCGAGGCCGCGCACCACCTCCATCATCGCCAGCGTGACGATCAGCGAGTTGACCCTGACGCCCGCCACCAGCACGCCGTTGACGAACCCGACCAGCGCGCCACCGGCGAGCCCCACCAACACGCCGATCGCGATGCTGCCCGTCG
>JAJNQF010000085.1 GCA_021154945.1 Sphingomonas sp. | reverse complement strand
TTAGTGGAAGTCGTGAGATTTGAACTTCACGACGGCTTCCGGATCCATGCCGTCCGCATGGGGCGGCCAGTAAGAGTTGCGAGGGGCAGGGCTCCAGCACGCGGGTCACGTATGTGGTGAAGGCATCGCCGTTCACGGCCCGTCGAGAACCCAGGATGCGATCATGCCCGTACGGCTCAGGCCAGCGACGAAAGTGGTGGTTTTCCAGTGCCCGTGCGGCACGCCGGCCCGCAGTCGTTCGCCGCGTGGCGCTCTGCCGTAGCGACGTGCCATGTTCGTTGATGCCCACGTCTCATCGATGAAGATGAGCTGCTCGGAATCGAGATCGAGCTGACCGTCGAACCATTCCTCGCGTCGCTTCAGGATGTCGGGACGATCCTGCTCGGTCGCGTGCGCTGTCTTTTTTTGCGCGTTATCCCGCGTCGCGCGAAGAACCGCCATATCGTGCCGAGCGCGACCTCGGTGCCGTGATCAGCGAGGAGCGCCTGCAACTCGGCAAGCGTTATGTCGGGGGTCGCCTTGTAAGCGTCTAGGATCAACCCAGCATGCGCCTCGATCCTCATCGAACGTCGATCGCCACCCTGTTGCTGTGGCGCTGGCGTCCCGTGCTGGGTTGCAAGCTGCTGCCACCGGATGGCGCTCGCGGCGCTGACACCGAACCGTACCGCAGCCTGCCGACGCGACAGACCACCCGCGATAGCCGCCACAACTCTATCCCGAAGATCTACCGACAATGCTCGCGCCATACATGCCAGCCTCCTGCACCGGCATGTATCCTGAATCAGAAAACCGCAGCGACGGGAATCCCATTATGATTCAGCCCGGTGAGAAACCGCTCTAGCTAGCCGCAGTTGCATCGTCAAAGCTCAAGCTCATGCCGCAAGCGTATGCGAGCAAAACTTGCCTAAGTACCCTTCTCGAAATTCGATCGATTCCGAGAACGAAGGTCGAGCGGATTAACCACACAATTAAGGAAGCTACGGTGGAACTCTTTCACTACGAGAGCCACGAGCAGTTGCGAGTGCACCTCGCCGACTTCATGGCGGCCTACAATTTCGCCCGCCGGCTCAAGACGCTCAGTGACCGCATACCTTACGAATACATTGCCAAAATCTGGACGGCAGAGCCGGATAGATTCATTGTCGATCCGATCCACCACACGACGGGACTAAACAACTAGGATCGGCTAAGCGGCGCGAGCTGAACCGACCAATGGCAACGACGACACGCCGGAAGCCGAGAGCAGCCGAGCGGCGGCAAAGCCATTCAGCGTGCGTGTCAGTTTTGACTCAATCATCGAAAGCCTCCACGGAATTGCGGGTGCCGCGCAGGAATGCGTCGGCGACGAGTGTGAACGGGGTCGTGTCGACTTCGCTTCGGCCACCGCGGATCAGCGCGGCGAAGCGGGTGTAGAGGCCGGGATATTCCTTGTCGTCGTTATGCACCGTGCCGCTCAGCAGGGTGAGCACCGCGCCGCCCTTGGCGAGGCTGAGCGTCCCGGCATCGGTCTCGACGGTAATGTCCCAGTTCTGCGGGCCGGTCTGGCGCCAGTCGAGATCCATCGTGATCGGTGTGCCCGACGCACTGCGGAAAGCGAGATCGGCGGCGATCGGCGCGGCACGATTGGCCGGTGTCGACAGTGTCGCGGACGCCAGGAAGAACGGCTCGGGCAGGATCTCGGTCGCGATCGACAGGGCATTGATGCCGGGATCGAACACGCCGAGGCCGCCCGGCTCCCAGATCCACGCCTGACCGGGATGCCAGACGCGGACGTCTTCGCGCCAGACGATCGACACGCGTTCGATGCGACGGTCGGCAAGCCAGGCTTTGGCGGGCGCGACCCCCGCCGCGAACCGCGAATGCCAGCCGGCAAACAGCGTCGCGCCGGTCTGAGCGGCCTGGGCCTCGAGCGCGTCGACCTCCGCCAGTGTCGCGCCCGGCGGCTTTTCGAGGAACACGTGCAGGCGCTTTTCGAGCGCCATTGTGGCGAGCGAATAGCGCACCTGCGGCGGCGTGCAGAGCGCGATCGCGTCGATCGCCGGGCCGTCGGCGAGCAACGCCTCCAACGACCTGAAATTCGCGACGCCCTCGACGCCCGGATCCCGCGGGCTGACGCTGGCGACAAGCTCGAATTCGGCGTTCCCCGCGATCGACGGGAGATGCTGGTCGCGCGCGATCTTGCCCATGCCGACGACGGCGATGCGAATGGCTGCCACGCTCAGAGCGCCTTTACCGAGACCGACCGCGGCGCGGCTCTGGTCAGCGTGTTGCGCAGCGGCAGCGTGAAGGGCGAGGCCTCGATCTCGAACACGTCGCCTTCACGCGTCGTCACGCCCTCGGCGAACGACAGCGTCGCGGTCCCGAAGAAATGGACATGGATGTCGCCCGGGCGGCGGAACAGATCATATTTGAAATGGTGCGCCTCGAGATTGGCGATGCTGTGCGACATGTTCGCCTCGCCCGATAGGAACGGTTTCTCCCACAGGACGGCGCCGTCGCGGTGGATCCGGCTCATTCCCTCGACATGCTCGGGCAGCGTGCCGACCAGCAGCTCCGGGCCAAGCGACGCCTGGCGCAGCTTGGAATGCGCGAGCCAGAGGTAATTATGCCGCTCGGTCACGTGATCGCTGAACTCGTTGGCCAGACACAGGCCGAGCCGGAACGGCGTGCCGTCAGCCCCGATCAGGTAGATCCCGGCAAGCTCGGGCTCCTCGCCACCATCCTCGGCAAAATCGGGCATCTCCAGCGCGGCACCCGGCGCGACGAGCCCCGAACCGTCGCCCTTGTAGAACCATTCGGGCTGTTGGCCGCGCTCGCCCGGCCCGGGCTTGCCGCGCTCGACGCCTTCCAGGAACATCCGCATCGAATCGGTCTGCTTTTCGGCATCCGCGGCGGCGCGGTGCATCTTGTCGCGGCCCTCGGCCGAGCCGAGATGCGTCAGGCCGGTTCCGGTCATGATCAGGTGCGCGGGATCGACATGATCGATCGGCGAGGTCAGGCGACCGGCGGCAAGTTCGGCGGCGATGTCGACGCTGTCGCCGGTTCCGCAAGCCGAAACCGCCCCGATGAGATCGGTGCCGGCTGCGATCGCGCGTTCGGCAAGCGCGCGGACGCTGTCTACGCAGGTAACGAACGCCGCCCCCTCATGAGTGGCCGCGATCACCGATCGCGTGCCGTCGACGCCAACATGCTGCAACAGGCGCAAAGTCATCAGTCTCTCTCCTAGTCGGGAAGCCGCTGTTACGGTTCGCCCCCGATATTTCGATTAGTTGGCAGGAACGCCGTCGATCAGCCGCGGCGCGGTCGTGCCGTCACGCAGCACCTCCGGCAGCAGTTCGGGTATCAGATTCTGGTACGACACCGGCCGCAGGAAGCGATCGATCGCGAGACTGCCGACCGACGTCGTGCGGCCGTCCGAGGTCGCCGGAAACGGACCGCCATGCACCATCGCATGCGCGACCTCGACACCGGTCGGCCAGCCATTGGCGAGGATCCGCCCGGCCTTGCGCTCGAGCAGCGGGATCAGCCGCGACGCCATGTCGGCATCGCCCGCGTCCATCTGGATCGTCGCGGTCAGCTGGCCCTCGGCGGCACGCAGCACGGCAAGAAGCTCGTCCTCGCTGGTGCAGCGCACCAGCAGCGACGACGCGCCGAACACTTCATGGCCGAGCGCCTTGTCGCTCAGGAACTGCGCCGCAGTCGTCTCGAAGAACGCCGCCTGGCCCTGCGCGACGCCTTCGCCGACCTTACCGCGCGAAATCTCCTTCACCGCCGCATGGCTCGCAAGCGCGGCGATGCCCTGCTCGTACGCGGCATGAATACCGCCGGTGAGCATCGTCGCAGCGGGCGCCTCGGGCAGCGCGGCTGCGGCTGCCGACACGAACGCGTCGAGCCCCTCGCCTTCGACCGCGAGCACGAGACCGGGGTTGGTGCAGAACTGCCCCGCGCCCATCGTCAGCGACCCGACGAACGCCGTTCCCAGCGATGCGCCACGAGCCTTCAGAGCTTCGGGCAGCAGCACGACCGGGTTGATGCTCGACATCTCGGCATAGACCGGGATCGGGACTTCGCGGGTCTGCGCCAGCTTGACGAGTGCCAGGCCGCCAGCGCGCGATCCGGTGAACCCGACCGCGGCAATGCGCGGATCCTGGACCAGCGCGCTGCCGAGATCGTTGCCGGGGCCAACCAGATGCGAGAACACCCCCTTCGGCAATCCGCAGGCCGCAACCGCAGCGTCGATCGCACCGGCGACCATCGCGCCAGTCGCGGGATGCGCCGGGTGACCCTTGACCACCACGGTGCAACCCGCGGCCAGCGCCGACGCGGTGTCGCCACCGGCGGTCGAGAAGGCGAGCGGGAAGTTGCTCGCGCCGAACACTGCGACCGGGCCGAGCGCAATCATCCGCAACCGCAGGTCGGGACGCGGCAACGGTGCGCGATCGGGCAGTGCCGGATCGATCCGAAGCCCCATCCAGCCGCCGCGACGAACGACGCTCGCAAACAGCTTGAGCTGGCCGACCGTGCGGCCGCGCTCGCCCTCGAGACGTGCGCGCGGCAGGCCGCTTTCGCGCATCGCGGTGGTAATCAGGTCGTCGCCGAGCCCGATAATCTCCTCGCCAATCCGCTCCAAGAAGTCAGCGCGGGCGTCATTAATCGTGGAACGGTATGTATCGAACGCGGCCTCCGCGGCGGCGCAGGCGGCCCCGACATCGGCCGCGCCATGCACGGCGAACGCATCGCCCGTCGGGGTTCCCGTCGCCGCCTCGATCGAGCCAAGGCTCGCGCCCTCTATTGCAGCAAACATCACAACATCAGACATCGGCGCCCCCTTTATATAGTCAGACATATAAAGGCGGGATTAGACGTTGGCAATCTTTGGTTCCGTGATTGGAACCCGCTTTTACCCCTTTTTAGGGAACTTAGCTGAGCATTACCAAATCTTGCTTAAAGGGTGAGACGCGAGCTTCAATGTGACGTCATCATGCGTTTTCGTGGAACCGAGCGACGGATGTAAGTAAAGTGGATCCGAAAATCCCCGCAAGCGAGTTTGCGCCGGGAACCAATTTCCAAGTTGAAATAGATTCCTGCGAGACGCTAGCGTGTTGTAAAGTGCGTAGCGCGAGGCGCGCATTTGCTAGCTGCAAAGAGGTTGGATGGGAGGTGACCGAAGGTGTTCGTCGCCGAGCGCAACATTACCTTCATCCTCAGCCTATTCGAACTGCACAACATCGTCGAGCCGGCGGCAGTGTTTACCGCGCAGCCGATGCCCGATCACACGCACATATACGATGCGCCCACGGCCGACGATCCAACCGCTGCAAGCGGCGCGATGCGCGCGCTGATCGAACTGTCAGTGATGGAGACAGACCTGCCTTGGCATTTGAACGAAGACATTGCTCGACCCACCGCTGCGCCATTGCTACCGGCTAGAATTGAATATCTTGCGTGCCGGGTCGGCGAGACGACTACCGTTTTGGACAACCTTCATCCAGCATAATTTGCAAACAATTATCTTGTCTGACTAATGAGCCGCGTTAGTCGATTACCTTGAATTTGATCGAGCCCTCGCTTCAGTGGTCGGGAACGGGAACGGGAACTGGAACGGCTGTTTCTTTCCGATATCGCAAAGGGCGTGGTAAGAGATTCGCCATCTCATCGTCGGCCAGTTCGGCGGAGCGCTGATCGATAGCGCGGTGAAGTCTCAGCGTGTCGCCGAGAAGGGCCTGCTACGCGATTGCCATTGGGGGGCAGTGACGTTGCTCATCCGACTTTCTCTGTCATCCTTACGAAAGACGGGGTCCTGTGCCGTTCCCGTTAGCTTTGGCTCCTGATCTCGGTCAGAATGACGAAAATTGTGTGAAGTGCGCGGTGGCGCGGCCGACGCCCACTACTTGTCGCCGATTAGCGTGAGCACGTCGCCGATGATCCGCGTCATCGCTACCTTCGCGATGTTAGCGTCTCGCCCGGCACGCTTTCCCGCCTTGCGGTGGCGTTGGCGCTTACCCCAGCGGAACGCGCCTATCTCTTCGAGTTGGCGGGACGTCGCGATCCCGAGGCACCACGATCGGGGTCGATGTCCCGGTCACCTGACGCCATAACCCTGTCAGTGGCGGCGCTGACTTGTCCGGCCTACGGGCTAGACCGGCTTTGGAACGCCTGTTGCTGGAATGGCGCGGCCGAACACCTGTTCGTCGGTTGGCTGGGCGATGCGCAGCA
>JAJNQF010000037.1 GCA_021154945.1 Sphingomonas sp. | reverse complement strand
AGCGAGGCGCTGACGATGGACAACACGCTGTTCACCTCGCGCTACTGGTTCACCAAGCTGCCGTGGGAGGATCCGATGAGCTACTGGAACCGCTCGCCGCTGAGCCTCGTCGGCAACGTCAAGACGCCCACCCTGGTGGTGGTAGGCGGCGACGATTACCGGACGCCGGTCAGCGAGTCCGAGCAATATTACGCAGCGCTCCAGATTCGCGGCGTGCCGACCGCGCTGGTGAAGGTGCCGGGCGCGAGCCACGGTGGCCTCGCCGCACGCCCGTCGCAATCCGCGGCCAAGGCCTCGGCGATCATCGCCTGGTTCGATCGATACCGGAAGCCGGCGGTAGCGACGGCGCAGGGAGCAGCACAATGATGACACGGCACATGATGCTGGCTGGCGTGGCGCTGGTCTCGACGGCGGCGGTCGCACAGGTCCAGCCGCCGCGCGTGGCGAAGAAGCCGTTCCAGGTGACGTCGCCCAACGGCGCGCGCGAGGACGATTATTACTGGCTGCGCGACGACACGCGGAAGAACCCGGAGATGCTCGCCTATCTCGCCGCGGAGAACGCCTATGCGGATGCGCAGCTCGCGTCGTTGAAGCCGCTCCAGGCCAAGCTCTACGAAGAGACCGTCTCGCATATCAAGCAGGACGACAGCTCGGTTCCCTACGCGAAGAACGGCTATTATTACGGCTCGCGGTTCCAGACCGGCGCGGACTATCCGATCCTCGAACGCCGCAAGGGTAGCCGCACCGCGCCCGCCGAAACGCTGTTCGACGAGCCGGCGATGGCGAAGGGCC
Organism: Sphingomonas sp.; assembly: GCA_021154945.1. Classification (GTDB taxonomy): domain Bacteria; phylum Pseudomonadota; class Alphaproteobacteria; order Sphingomonadales; family Sphingomonadaceae; genus Sphingomonas. The sequence continues at coordinate 3,009 of JAJNQF010000037.1, read as the reverse complement.
ACAGCTTCTTCGCGCTCAGCGACTGGGCGGTAAGCCCCGACAACGCCCGCGTCGCCTGGGCCGAGGACACCGTCGGGCGGCGCCAATATGTGCTCAAGGTGAAGGACCTCACGACCGGCGCGTCGATTGCCGACACCGTGTCGAACATCGAGCCCAACGTCGTCTGGGCCGACGACAACAAGACGTTGCTCTACGTCGAGAAGGACCCGGTCACGCTGCGTGGCTACCGCGTGAAGGCGCATGTCCTCGGCACGCCCGCCGTCAGCGATCGGCTGCTGTACGAGGAGAAGGACGACACCTATTCGATGGGCGTCTCCCGCACCGCCGATGACAAGTTCGTCTGCATCGGCGTGAGCAGCACGGTCAGCGACGAGCAACGCTGCGCCCCCGCCGCTGCACCGACCAACTTCACGATCGTCGCACCGCGCGCACGCGAGTTCCGCTATAGCGCGGATCACATCGGCAACCGCTGGATCATCCGCACCAACCGGAACGCGAAGAACTACAAGCTCGTCACCGTCGCCGACGCCGATCTGGCCAAGGGCACGGCCGCCTGGCGCGACCTGACGCCCGCCAGCGACACCGTCTTCATCGAGGGGTTCAAACCGTTCGACGGGTTCGTCGCGATCGACCAGCGCGAGGGCGGCAACCGCATGATTCGCGTGCTGAACGATGCCGGCAAGTCGACCGCGGTGACTGCCGACGAACCCGCCTATCGCATGTCGCTCGACGTCAACGAGGAAACGTCGACGCCGTGGGTCCGCTACACCTACGGATCGCTCGTGACGCCTACCACCACGTATGAGGTCAACGCGAAAACCGGCGAGCGCCGCGTCCTCAAGGTCGCCCCGGTGCCGGGATACGACCCCGCAAAATACGTCACCGAACGCGTCTGGGCGCCCGCGCGAGACGGCACGCGGATCCCTGTCTCGCTGGTCTACGCCAAGGGCACCAAGCGCGACGGCACCGCGCCGCTCTTCCAATACGCCTATGGCAGCTACGGCATCTCGAGCGACCCGGCCGTCGATCCGGGCCGGATCGGCCTGCTCGATCGCGGCGTGGTCTACGCGATCGCGCATATCCGTGGCGGGCAGGAGATGGGCCGCGGCTGGTATGACGATGGGCACCTGCTCAACAAGAAGAACAGCTTCACCGACTTCATCGACGTCACCCGCTATCTCGTCGCGCAGAAATACGCCGCGAAGGATCGCGTCGCGGCGATGGGCGGCAGCGCAGGCGGGCTGCTGATGGGCGGCGTCGCGAACATGGCGCCGCAGGATTACAAGCTGATCATCGCGCAGGTGCCGTTCGTCGATGTCGTCACGACGATGCTCGACGCGTCGATCCCGCTGACCACGTTCGAGTACGACGAGTGGGGCAACCCCGCGCAGAAGGCGTCGTACGACTATATGCTGAGCTATTCGCCGTACGACAACGTCAAGGCGAAGGCGTATCCGGCGCTGTATGTCGGCACCGGACTATGGGACAGCCAGGTGCAATATTACGAGCCGACCAAATGGGTCGCCAAGCTCCGCGAACTGAAGACCGACACCAATTCGCTGCTGTTCCGGGTGAACATGGAGGCGGGGCATGGCGGCAAGTCCGGCCGGTTCGAGCGTTATCGCCAGAATTCGGAGTGGCAGGCGTTCATGCTGCAACAGCTCGGCGTCGCGAAATAGCACGCCCGTTGGCACGCCCGTTGGCACGCGACTGAAAGCAGGGTACCGATCGCGCGGGATGCGGCTTCCAGCCGTTTCCCGTGATCGCGTCGGTGCCCGGAAGGGCTTGATTGGGAATGCGGTGCGGACGGTTCGCCGTCCTATGCCGCGGCTGTCCCTGCAACTGTAAGCGGCGAGCGAGACGCACGAGCCCTCTCCGCGAGGGCAGCCACTGGGCCGCAAAGCCTGGGAAGGCGTGCATCGAGCAACGACCCGCGAGCCAGGAGACCTGCCGGCGTCTGGTCGCTCTTGTCCCGGTCCAGGGGGTGGCCGAGGCACGGTGAACGCCGCCTGCGTGACACTGGCTGAGCGACGACCATGTGGCGGGGGCCGCATCGGCGTCGTGCGTCGGCCGCTCATGGCGTCCGGTCGTCGTATGTCCCGGCCGTTCGCGGCAGGCCCCGGTCCTCGTCGGACGCTGCGGGGTTTGTGCATGACGACTTCAACATTCGAAAGACCGGCGCGGGTTTCGACTCGCAAGCGCATCGGCTGGCTGTTCGCAGGCCTGATCGCGGCCAATATCGCCGCCTGGGGCTGGGCATTCTCGCTGTTCCACGCGCAACCCCTCATGCTCGGCACGGCGTTGCTAGCCTGGGGATTGGGCCTGCGCCACGCAGTGGACGCGGACCACATCGCCGCGATCGACAACGTGACCCGCAAGCTGATGCAGGACGGCCAGCGCCCGATCGCCGTCGGCTTCTGGTTCGCGATCGGCCACTCCGGGATCGTGCTGATCGCCGCCGTCGCGATCGCGCTCACCGCCAGCGCGCTGTCGCAGTTCGAGGCGTTCAAGCAGGTCGGCGGCGTGGTCGCGACCGTCATTTCCGCCGTGTTCCTGTTCACGATCGCGGCGATGAACCTGATCATCCTCCGCTCGGTCTGGCGCACTTTCGGCCATGTCCGCAGCGGCGGCACCTATGTCGAGGAGGATCTCGACCTGCTGCTCGGCAGTCGCGGCCTGCTCGCGCGGCTGTTCCGCCCGATGTTCCGGCTGGTGACCCGAAGCTGGCACATGGCCCCACTCGGCTTCCTGTTCGGCCTCGGCTTCGATACTGCCACCGAAGTCGCGATCCTCGGCCTTTCCGCGAGCCAGGCCGCCGACGGTCTCTCGATCGGCACGGTGCTCGTCCTCCCGGTGCTGTTCGCGACCGGCATGGCACTAATCGATACCGCGGACGGCGTCGTCATGCTCGGCGCGTACGAATGGGCGTTCGTGAAGCCGATCCGCAAACTCTATTACAACATCACCATCACGCTGATCTCCGCCATCGTCGCGATCGCGATCGGCGGC
>JAJNQF010000013.1 GCA_021154945.1 Sphingomonas sp. | reverse complement strand
ATCGGCGTGAGGAAGTCGCACCCCGCGCCGACCGCGGTCGCCATCAGAAACGCCTCCGGCCGATAGCCGAGATCTCCCGCAAACGTCGCGGCGATCGGCGCCATCACCAGCACGGTCGCGGCATTGTTGAGGAACGGCGTCACCGCCATCGCCGCCGCCAGGATCAGCGCGACCGCGCCCCAGGGTGGCAAGGTCGCCGCGGTCGACGACAGCCAGGTCGCGATCACCTCCGACGCGCCCGTGGTGCGCAGCGAATCGCTGACCGGGATCAGCGCGCCGAGCATGATCAGGATCGGCCATTCGACATGGTCGTACGCCTCGCGCACCGGCAGCACGCCGGTCGCCATGATTAGGCCGGCCGCGGCGAAGAACGCGACCGCCACCGGCACGAACCCCAATGCGGTCGCGCTCATCGCCACCGCGAGGATGGCGATCGGCAGCCAGCTCCGCTTCGATACGCCGAGCCGCATCTCGCGCTGCGCCAACGGAAGGCAGCCGAGATCGCGCAGCTTGCTCGGCAGCTGCTCGAGGGGTCCTTGCAAAACGAGCACGTCGCCAGCGCGGAGTTCGGTGTTGGCGAGACGACGGGAGAGATGCTCGCCCTGCCGCGAGATCGCGATCAGGTTGACGCCGTAGCGCGCCTGCAATGCAAGCCGCGCCGCGGTCTTGCCGACCAGCGCCGAGCCGAGCCCGATGACCGCCTCGATCACGCCGACCTCGTCGTCGTCGTCCTCGTCGGCCTTCTCGCGGTCCTCGCCCTCCAGCTTCAGCCGGTCGCGCGCGATCACGCGTTCGAGCGCATCGGGATCGCCGCCGAGGATCAGCGTGTCGCCGGCGCGCAGATGCGTGTGGTCGTGCGGCGCGCTGCGCATGCCGGCGCGGAGGATGCGGGTGATCGTCACCTCGTGGTCGTGACGGTCGAGGAACGCGTCGACCGTATCGTCGACCGCGGGAGACCCCTCCGGGATCATCGCCTCGGTCACATAGCCCTTGATGTCGAGCGCCTCGCCCATCGTCGGTGCCGCCCGCCGATCGCGCGGCAGCAGCCGGTACGCGAACCGCAGATAGACCAGCCCCATCAGCGTCAGCCCGAGCCCGACTGGCGCGTAGTCGAACATCCCGAACGGGTGCCCGGTCATCTGTTCGCGGACGCGGCTGACGATGATGTTGGGCGACGTGCCGACCAGCGTGATGAGCCCGCCGAGCAAAGAGGCGGACGCCATCGGCATCAGGAAGACCGAGGGCGACGTATCGTTCTTCTTCGCCATCTGGAACGCGGCGGGCATCAGCATCGCCAGCGCGCCGATGTTCTTGACCAGCGCGGAGGCGAACCCGACCGACGCGGTCAGCAGTAGCAGTTGCGAGCGGACCCGCGTCACCCGCTTGGCGAATTTGGCGAGCGCGCGTTCGATGATGCCCGAGCGCTGCACCGCCGCCGAGATCACCAGCGCCGAGCCGACGATGATGACGATGTCGTCCGAGAAGCCCTTGAACGCCTCCTTCGGGCTGACGATGCCGAGCGCGATGCTGGCAAGCAACGCCAGGATCGCGGTGACGTCGTAGCGGAACCTGCCCCAGATGAAGAGCGCCATCATGCCGATCAGCGTGGCGATCGAGAGATATTGGGGAACGGTCATCGGGTCTCCGCATGTGGACCCATGATAAGCGCGGGCTCGCGGCGGTTGTTCCGCGCGCGAGCCCGGACCTTAGTCGAGGTTAGGACGAAGCCAGCGTTCCGCGGTCTTGAGGTCGGCGCCACGGCGTGTCGCGTAATCCTCGAGCTGGTCGCGGCCGACGCGCGCGACGCCGAAATACTCCGCCTGCGGGTGGCCGAAATAGAAGCCGGAGACGGCGGCGGTCGGGAACATCGCGAAGCTCTCGGTCAGTTCGAGGCCGGTCGCGGTCGGCGCGTCGAGCAGGTCGAACAGAATCGGCTTGAGGCTGTGGTCCGGGCACGCGGGATAGCCCGGTGCGGGGCGGATGCCGCGATACTGCTCCTTGATCAGCGCGTCGTTTGTGAGCTGCTCCTCCGGCGCATAGCCCCACAGCTCCTGACGGACATGCTTGTGGAGGCGTTCGGCGAAGGCCTCGGCGAAGCGGTCGGCGAGCGCCTTGAGCAGGATGTCGTTGTAATCGTCATGCCCCGCCTTGAAGCGCGCGATATGCTCGTCGATGCCGTGGATGCCGACCGCGAACCCGCCGAACCAGTCGTCCTGGGTGTCGATGAAGTCGGCGAGACACATGTTGGCGCGGCCCTCGCGCTTGGCGATCTGCTGGCGCAGCATGGGGAGGCGGACCTCTTCCTGCTCCCTCTCCCCGCAGGGGAGAGGGAGCAGTAACCACCACGTCATCGCCTTCGCGGCGCGCCGGCCATAGCCCCGCAACACCGCGCGGGGTCAGCCACTTCTCCGCGACGATCGTGTCGAGCATCGCCTGCGCATCCGCATACAGCGCGCTCGCACTCTCGCCGACGACCTCGTCGGTCAGGATCGCCGGGAAATTGCCCGCCAGTTCCCACGCGCGGAAGAACGGCGTCCAGTCGATATAGTCGCGCAGATCGGTCAGGTCCCAGTCCGCGAATACGTGCACGCCGGGTTTCACGGGCGCAGCAGGCTTCAACGAAAAGTCCGCCACGAACTTACGCTCCCGTGCGGTAGCCAAGGGCAGCAATTCACTCTGCCCCTTGTTCGCGCGCGAGATCCGCACCGCCTCATATTCGTCCGCAGTCTTCGTCACGAACTCGTCGCGGATCGTGTCCGACACCAAAGTCGACGCCACACCCACGGCGCGGCTCGCGTCGAGCACATGCACCACCGGCCCATCATAGGCCGGCGCGATCCTGAGCGCGGTGTGGACCTTCGACGTCGTCGCGCCGCCGATCAGCAGCGGCATCGTCATGCCCGCCCGCTTCATCTCCTCGGCAACCGTCACCATCTCATCGAGGCTTGGCGTGATCAGCCCCGAAAGCCCGATCATGTCCGCGTCGTTCTCGTTCGCCGCTTCGAGGATCTTCGACCACGGCACCATCACGCCAAGATCGACCACGTCGAAGCCGTTGCACTGGAGCACCACGCCGACGATGTTCTTGCCGATATCATGCACGTCGCCCTTAACGGTCGCCATGATGATCTTGCCCTTGCCGCGTGCGCCGGGCTCCTTGGCCGCCTCGATATACGGCAGCAGATGCGCGACCGCCTTCTTCATCACGCGCGCCGACTTGACGACCTGCGGCAGGAACATTTTCCCGGAGCCGAACAGGTCGCCGACGACGTTCATGCCGTCCATCAGCGGGCCTTCGATGACCTCGATCGGCCGCCCGCCGTTGCCGGCGATGATCTGCCGCGCTTCCTCGGTATCCTCGACGACGTGCAGGTCGATGCCCTTCACCAGCGCATATTCGAGCCGCTTGTTGACGCCGAGCGAACGCCATTCCGCCGCCGCCTTCTCGGCGACCACGTCGGTGCCGCGATAGCGCTCGGCGAGCGCGACCAGCCGGTCGCCGGCCTCGGGATCGGTGTTGAGCACGACGTCCTCGACCGCCTTGCGCAGCTCGGGATCGATGTCGTCATAGATGTCAAGCTGGCCGGCGTTGACGATCGCCATGTCCATGCCCGCGGGGATCGCGTAGTACAGGAACACGCTGTGCATCGCCCGGCGCACCGGCTCGTTGCCGCGAAACGAGAAGCTGAAGTTCGACAGCCCGCCCGAGATATGGACGTGCGGGCAGCGTGCCTTGATCTCCTTGCACGCCTCGATGAAGTCGACGCCGTAGTTGTTGTGCTCCTCGATCCCCGTCGCGACCGCAAACACGTTGGGATCGAAGATGATGTCCTCGGGCGGGAAGCCGATCCCGACGAGCAGCTTGTACGCGCGCTCGCAGATCTCGACTTTCCGGTCCTTGGTGTCGGCCTGCCCGACCTCGTCGAACGCCATGACGACGACCGCCGCGCCGTACGCCATGCACTTCTTGGCCTGCGCCAGGAACTGCTCCTCGCCCTCCTTCATGCTGATCGAATTGACGATCGGCTTGCCGCTGACGCACTTCAGCCCGGCCTCGATCACGCTCCATTTCGAGCTGTCGACCATGAACGGGATGCGCGCGATGTCGGGCTCGGCGGCGATCAGCTTGAGGAACGTCGTCATCGCGTGGTGCGCGTCGAGCAGCCCCTCGTCCATATTGACGTCGAGCACCTGCGCCCCGCTCTCGACCTGCTGGCGCGCGACCTCGACCGCGGCGGGGTAATCGCCCGCCATGATCAGCTTCTTGAAGCGCGCGGAGCCGGTGACGTTGGTGCGCTCGCCGATATTGACGAAGGAGGAGGAGGAAGTGGTGGTCATGATCTGCTTTCCTCCCCTCCCGCTTACGGGAGGGGTCGGGGGAGGGACGTGCCGCAAGCGAGGGGGTCGGGTTGGGCCAGCCCCTCCCCTAACCCCTCCCGCAAGCGGAAGGGGAACTAAGCCGCCATCGTGAACGGCTCTAGTCCGGCGAGTTTGGTCCGCACTTCGGGCCGCGAGACCGCACGCGGTTCAAGCCCGCGCACGCCGTCGGCCATCGCCTTGATATGCGCCGGGGTCGACCCGCAGCACCCGCCGAGCACGTTGACCTGCTTGGCCACCGCCCACTCGCCGACCAGCCCCGCCGTCGTCTCCGGCTGCTCGTCATACTCGCCGAGTTCGTTGGGAAGCCCCGCATTCGGATACACCATGATCAGCGTGTCCGCGATCGCCGACAGCGTCTTCACATGCGGCCGCAGTTGCTCCGCGCCGAACGAGCAGTTGAGCCCGATCGTAATCGGCTTGGCATGCCGCACCGCGTGCCAGAACGCCTCGACCGTATGCCCCGACAGGTTGCGCCCCGACAGATCGGTCAACGTCATCGACATCATGATCGGCACGTCGCGCCCGAGCGCGTCGCCCGCCTCGATCGCCGCCATGATGCCCGCCTTGGCGTTGAGCGTGTCGAACACCGTCTCGATCAGGATGAAGTCGACGCCGACCCCTTCGCCGCCTTCCAGCAGCGCGTCGATCTGCTCGCGGTACACGCCCTTGAGGTAATCGAAGTCGATCTCGCGATAGCCGGGATCGTTGACGTCGGGCGACAGCGACAGCGTCTTGTTGGTCGGCCCGATCGCGCCGGCGACGAAGCGCGGACGGCCGTCCTTCGCTTCGTATTCGGTCGCGAGCGCGCGGGCGATCCGCGCGGACTCGACGTTGATCTCGCGGACCAGATGCTCCGCGCCGTAATCAGCCTGCGAGATCACGTTGGCGCTGAACGTGTTGGTCGAGACGATGTCCGACCCGGCTTCGAGATACTCCCTCGTAATCGTCTCGGGGACTTCCGGCTTGGTGATCGCCAGGATGTCGTTGTTGCCCTTCTGGTCGTGGCTCAGGCCGAGCGACCCCGCATAGGACCCCGCATAGGCTGCCTCGTCGAGCTTCCAGTTCTGGATCTCGGTGCCGAACGCGCCATCGGTGATCAGGATGCGCTTGGCGGCTTCCGCGTTGAAACGTTCCCGTGGTGTCATCGTCAATCTCCTCCCCTCCCGCAAGCGGGAGGGGAGCTATGCCGCGGCGACCTTTTCGCTCGGCTTCGCGCGAACACCGAGCATGTGGCAGATCGCATAGGCCAGTTCCGCGCGGTTGAGCGTGTAGAAATGGAAATCCTTCACGCCGCCCGCATAGAGCCGTCGGCACATCTCGGCCGCGATCGTCGCCGCCACGAGCTGCCGCGCCGAGGGATGATCGTCGAGCCCCTCGAACAACCGGTCCATCCACGCCGGGATCTCCGCCCCGCACAGCCCGGCGAACTTCCGCGTCTGCGCCACGTTCGACACCGGCAGGATACCGGGCAGGATCTGCGCGGTGATCCCGGCCGCCGCAACCCGGTCGCGAAACCGGAAATACGCCTCGGGCGAGAAGAAGAACTGGGTGATCGCGCGGGTCGCACCGGCATCGATCTTGCGCTTCAGATTGTCGATGTCCGCATCATGCCCCCCCGATTCCGGATGGCATTCGGGATAGGCCGCGACCGAAATCTCGAACGGGTGCAGCTTCCTCAGGCCAGCGACCAAGGCCGCCGCATTCTCATACCCGCCCGGATGCGCCTGATACGGCTGGCCGAGCGTCGGCATGTCGCCGCGCAACGCGACGATATGGCGCACGCCCGCCGCCCAATATTCCTCGGCGACCTGGTCGATCTCGGCCTTGGTCGCCTCGACGCAGGTCAGGTGCGCGGCCGCGTTCATCGACGTCTCGCGCTGGATCCGCGCGACCGTCGCATGCGTCCGCTCGCGCGTGGAACCGCCCGCGCCATACGTCACCGACACGAAATCCGGGCCGAGCGGCTCCAGCGTGCGGATCGCCTCCCAGAGCTGCGTCTCCATCTTCTCGGTTTTCGGCGGGAAGAATTCGAAGCTGATGCCGACGTCGCCCGCCAGATCCGCGAACAGCGGTTCCTCGAGCGCGCGGCGCGCTTCGGTCGGGTTGGGGGCCAATTGGGAAATCGAAGAGTTCGTCATGCCGCCTTCACCTCACGCAAGCTCGCGCCGATCTTTCGGCCGAGCCATAATTTCACCGTCAACTCACCGCCCTCGAGCGTCTCCACGCGCGCCGTTTGCAAGCCCGCCGCCTCGAACCACGCCGCCATCTGCTCGTCCGCAAAGCCGAGCCGCGTATGCGCATCGCGCACCCGCAGTTCCTCGCGGTCGTGGCTGGCAAAGTCGGCGATCAGCAACCGCCCACCCGGTGCGAGCACGCGTGCCGCCTCGCTCACCGCAGCGCCGGGCTGCTGCGCGAAATGCAGGACATGGTGCAGAATCGCGACATCGGCCGCCGCATCCGCCATCGGCAGCGCGTACAAATCCGCTTGGCGCAGTTCGGCGTGCGTCATGTCGTGCAGCTTGGCGCGTGCGAGCCGCAGCATCTCCGAACTGCGATCGATCCCGAGCGCGACCGAAGCCCGCCCGCCGAACAGTTCGAGCATCCGCCCGGTGCCCGTACCGATATCGATCAGCGTCCCGATCGGCGCGTCGCCCAGTACCGCGGCCATCGCCGTCTCGACCTCGCTGTCGGCGACATGCAGCGACCGGATCGCATCCCATTCGTCGGCATGCCCCTCGAACCACGCCGCCGCGGACGCCGCCCGGTCGGCGCGCACCGCCGCCAGCCGCGCCGCATCCGCGACCACCCAGTGATCCGGCTCGGCCTTCGCCCAGACGTCGAGTGCACTCGCGACCGGCTCGACCACAGCCGGCGCGCCGAGCGCGACGAACACCCAGCTGCCCTCCTTGCGGCGTTCGGCAAGTCCGGCGTCGCACAAGATTTTTACGTGCCGCGACACCCGCGGCTGGCTCTGACCAAGCACCTGCGCGAGTTCGCCGACCGACAGCTCCATCCGCCGCAACAGCGCAAGGATCCGCAACCGGGTTGCGTCCGCCAGTGCACGGAAGATTTCGAGCGCCATCGTCATAAAAGCTCATATAAAGATTTCTTTATATGAGGTCAACGCAGGTGTGAGCGTCTTCGACTTCCGCCATAAGTCTCTGCGACTTATCGCATCGCGCACGATCGTGACGGATCGGAAACGCTTTATCCGCGTTCGATTGCGCTATGGGCCGGGCATTCGCTGGTCCACAAGACGATATCCACGGGAGTGCATACGCATGAAGAAGTTCCTGATCCCCGCCCTGGCGCTCACCGCCGGTCTCGCAGCCTGCAGCAACAACGCGCAGGACCAGACGGCCCAGGCTGCCAACGCGATCGCCGCAGACGCGAGCGCGACCACCGAGAACGCCGTCGACGACGTAAGCGCCGCCAGCGATCGTGCACTGGGTTCGGCCGAGCGTTCGCTCGACAACGCCGGTGCGAAGCTCGACAACGCCACCGACAATCTCGACGTCAAGGCCGACCGCGCCGGTGACCGGATCGAAGCTGGCGCAGACCGCGCAGGCGCGTCGATCGCCAACGGTGCCGACCGCGCCGCCGACGCCACCGGCAACGCGCTGACCCGCGCCGGCAACGCGATCAAGGATTAAGCCTTGCCAAGGCGCCCCCACTTCCCTGTCCTCCCAGCGGACGCTGGGATCTCCCGGGTCGGGTCACGACGACCTACGCGGAAAGATACCAGCTTTCGCTGGCATGACTGTGTGATGGTGGGGGCGCTGTTTGCTGTTTCTACGCTCGCGGCCTGCTCATCGGCCAGCGAACCCGGCGCCGTTACCGCCGACGAAGCGCATCAGTTGAACGAAGCCGCCGCGATGCTCGATGCGAACAGCGTCGACCTGAATGCGGTCGCTGCCGCTCCTGGCGATACAGAACTACCCTCGAATCCCGAACTACCCTCGAATCAAAGCGATCAGACTCGATGACCCTTCGCCGCCTCGGCTCGACCGATCTGAAGATCGCCCCCCTCGTCCTCGGCGGTAACGTGTTCGGCTGGACCGCCGCCCGTGAGGCCAGCTTCGCGGTACTCGATGCGTTCGTCGCGGGTGGTGGCACGATGATCGACACGGCCGACGTCTATTCGGGGTGGGTCGATGGCCATAAAGGCGGCGAGTCCGAGGCGATGATCGGCGAGTGGCTGAAGGCCAGCGGCAAGCGCGACGACGTGCTGATCGCGACCAAGGTCGGCATGCTCCCGGGCGAGGGCGGTGAGAAACTTGCCCCCGCGCGCATCGCGGCCGCCGCCGAAGCCTCGCTCAAGCGTCTCGGCACGGACCGCATCGATCTCTACTACGCGCATCAGGATGACGAGGACGTACCACAGGACGCCGTCCTCGAAGCGTTTGGCAAGCTGGTCGATGCCGGCAAGGTCCGCGTGATCGGCGCGTCCAACTTCCACGCCGCGCGGCTGAAATCCGCGGTCGAGGCCGCCAAGACCTCGGACCTGCCACGCTATCACGTGCTCCAGCCCGAATATAACCTCGTCAGCCGCACCAAGTTTGAGGGCGAACTGCAGGATTACTGCGTCACCGAGAACATCGGCGTGTTGCCCTATTACGGCCTCGCCTCGGGGTTCCTGACCGGCAAATATCGCACCAAGGACGATCTCGGGCAGAGCGTCCGCGGGGGTCGGATGGACCAACTGCTCGAAGGAAAGGGCAAGGCCGTTCTCGACGCGATGGACTCGGTGGTCGAGGCTACCGGCGCGACGCATGCGCAGGTTGCGCTCGCTTGGTTGATCGCGCAGCCGGGCGTGACTGCGCCGATCGCTAGCGCCACGAGCGTGAAGCAGATCGAGGATTTGCTGCCGGCGATGACGCTGGAATTGACGAAGGACCAGCTGGACTCCCTGACCGAAGCCGGCGCCTGACCCAACAATCCTCCCCCGCCAGGGGGAGGTGTCTGGCACTTGCCAGACGGAGGGGGCGGAAAACCCCTGTTCCGTATCCTCCCCCTCCGTCACCTTCGGTGCCACCTCCCCCTTGCGGGGGAGGATCGGTTTGGGGTCGGGCTGCCTCTAATCGCCCGCGAACGTTAGCGCCGAGGTCCGGCGCTCCCGCTCGTTTATCAGCAGTGCGCGGCCCGCCGGTGCGATCGAGCGTTGTGGGCAGTCGTTGCGGAAGCAGGCGCGGCAACCCAAGCCGATCGGCATCGCCCTCCCCGCCAGATCGAAACCGCTCGCCGCCGCCAGCACGCCGGCTTGCGATGCCGCCACGCCGAGGCCGATCGCAAATTCGGCATGGACCGCGCCGAAGCGACTGCCCTGCGGCGTCACCGTCCGCGCCATCGTCAGCCAGCGCGCGCCGTCTTCCAACTCGACGAGCTGGACCATCAGGCTGCCCGGCCGGTCGAACGCATGGTGGAGCCGCCACAACGGACAACGCCCGTCCGCCTCGACCAGCGCCGCGCCGCTTGCACCGGGATAGCGCTTCGATGCCTGCCCCGCGCGGTCGATCCGGATCATGAAGAACGGGAGCCCGCGCGCACCCACCCGCTGCAACGTCGTCAACCGGTGTGCGACCTGTTCGAAGCCTGCACCGAACCGGCGTTGCAGAAGCTCGATATCGTAGCCGGTCGTCTCGCACCCGCGCAGAAACCGGGCGTACGGCATCATCAGCGCGGCGGCGAAATAGCCCAGCAGGTGGCGGCGATAGAGCCGCTCGGCAGCGCGATCGGTGAAGCCTGCGCCCTTCGCGAGCGCATCGATCTCCGCCTTCGCCTCGATCTGGCCGAGCTGGAACGCGACCGCGAACGTCCGCGACGCGGGGTCGAGCATCTCGCTCAGCTGCAACTGGCGCGCGTGGAGGTCGAGCCGGCGCAGCATGTCCGGCAGCACGTCGGCCGGCAGAACGCGGATCGTCAGGCCGTGTTTCGCGCGCAGTCGCTCGGCGATGGCGCCGTACAGGTCGCCCGCACCGAGCCGCAGCTCGTCCGCCAGCGCTTCGGCCGCGGCGTCGAGATCCGCGAAGTGATTGCGCCAGCGCTCGATCTCGCGGCGCACGAGCGTCACGGGATCGTCGCCCGCCTCGACCACCTCTCCCCCACCGATCCGATCGAACACGCGCGCGAACGCCGCCGCGCCGCCGGGCGCGCTGGCAAGCCATTCCTCAACCTCGTTGCGGTCGATCTCTAGGTCGGCGAACATCGGGTCCGCCAGCCGCCGCCGGATCGCCTCCGCGCCACCGCCGGGCTCGGCCGCAGTGAGCGAGCGCGGATCGAAGTCGAAGCTCTCCGCCAGCTTGATGAGCAATGTCGCCGAGACCGGGCGCTGGTTGCGCTCGACGAGGTTCAGATAGCTCGGGCTGATCGCCAGCATGTCGGCCATCGCCGCCTGCGTCAGCCCGGCGCCGCGCCGCAGACGACGGATCGCGTGCCCCGCGAGCAATTTTCGTTCCGCCATCCCAAACCCTCCTGTCACGATCTTTACAGAGCGACAGCCGAGATACAAGGACGGCGGACACCGCGACGCTGGCGTAACGCGGTCGCGCCTTCCGACACGCCGGTCTCGCTCGCTATTGAATGTGCATCGCCTCTCTCGATACGCAGTCGCTGTAAAGAGAGAGACAAGACGAGCCATCGAAGGAGGCAAGCCATGCAGACCACCACCGAACAACCCCGCGCGCGCGCCGTCTTCTCGACCAACGATTTCGCGCTGATGAAGGAAGTGCTCGGCGAGATGATCAGCAAGACCTCGATCGACGACGCGCGGCTGATGCGGATGAGTGCGCTGTACCACCGCCTTGGTCGGCTCGGCTGACACGATTTACGCAGTTTCCTGGGGAGGAAAGGATCTCGCCGGTGGTTCGTCCACCGGCGGGTATTCCTGTTTTGGCGCGGCGGCTGCACTTTGCGGCCATCCGTCATCCTGACGAAAGTCAGGACCCAGGATTACAGGCAGATACGCTTGTGGCTCTGGGTCCTGACTTTCGTCAGGATGACGCAACGCGAAGTAGCAAGTCGCACGCCGCAGCCGCATTCCAATTGCCGTCGCGCTTCGATTGCACCCCCAACCTCTTGCAAAGCCGCCCCTTTCCAACCGCATCCCCTCGTGTAGGACGGCGGGATGGCCAAGACACTGAACGCTCGCATCAAGGACGACATCGTCCTGTACGGCGCCCTCGCCGCCAATCTCGGAATCGGAGTGGCGAAATTCGTCGCGGCCGGGATGACCGGATCGTCGTCGATGCTGACCGAGGGCTTCCACTCGGTGGTCGACAGCGGCAACCAGGTGCTGCTGCTCTACGGCCAGCGCAAGGCCAAGCGCCCCGCCGACGAGGCGCACCCGTTCGGCTATGGCCGCGAGCTGTATTTCTGGGCGTTCGTCGTCGCGATCCTGATCTTCGCGATCGGCGCGGGCGTGTCGATCTTCGAAGGCTGGCGACACATCCAGGAGCCCGAGCCGCTCACGAGCCCGACGATCAACTATGTCGTGCTGGCGATCTCGTTCGCACTCGAGGGCAGCAGCTGGACGATCGCGGTGCGCGAATTCTCGAAGACCAAGGGCGAAATGGGCTGGTGGTCGGCGATCCACCGGTCGAAGGATCCCGCCGGCTTCATCGTGCTGTTCGAGGATTCGGCGGCGCTAGCGGGTCTGGTGATCGCCGGGATCGGTATCTGGGCGAGCCATGCGTTCGACGATCCGCGCATCGACGGCGCCGCGTCGATCGCGATCGGGCTGATCCTCGCGCTGGTCGCGGTGCTGCTCGCGCGCGAGTCGAAGGGCCTGCTGATCGGCGAGCGCGCCGACCCGGCGGTAATCACCACGATCCGCAAGATCGTCGCGGCGCATCCCGCCATCGTCTCGGTCAACCATGTCCGAACGGTCCACGCCGCGCCCGACAGCATCTTCGCCGCGATCAGCGCGGACTTCGACGATTCGGTGACGATGGGCGACGGCGAGACGATGATCGAGGCGATGGAGACCGAGCTGCGCGCCGCGGTGCCGACGCTGTCGTCGATCTATATCCGGCCCGAGAAGCGCGAGAACGCGACGCTTGCCCCGGTGCCCGCTACCGCCCCGGCCTCCAGCGGCGGCGAAACTACCACGCAGCGCTGATCTAAATCAGACGCATGCCGCTGGTAAGGCTGGAGATTCGGCGATAGCCTCGGTTGATGAGACCGCTGCTACGCCTGATCGCCCTGTTCTGCCTGTGCGTCGGATACGCACTGCCGGCGCAGGCTGCGGTCACGATCACGTTCTGGAGCCATGAACTCGGCAACAGTTTCCCGCACGCGTTCTTCACCTTGCGCGGGGTGCCCGATGCAGGCGGCGCGCCGGTCGACACGAATGCAGGCTTCACGGCGAAATCGGTATCGCCCGCGCTGTTGATGGGACCGGTCGCGGGCAAGCTCGACATCGCCAGGCCGAGCTATGTCGCAAGCAGCGACGCGCAATTCTCGGTGGTGATGACCGACGCGCAATACGTCGCCGTGTTGCGGCTGGTCGACGCGTGGAGCGAGGGAAAGCCCGACAGCGTGTACCGCCTAGGCGACCATAATTGCGTCCACTTCGTCAAGGAAGCCGCGCGCCTTGTGGGGCTGTCCGCGCTCGATCAGCCGGGGTTGATGAAGAAACCGCGCTCGTATCTGAAGGCGGTGCTGGCCGGTAACGCCGGCCGCGTCACGCCGATCGAGATGCACGGCAAGCAGTATCTCGCGCGCCTCGGCCCGATCGGGTCGCCCGCCGTGGCGGTCGCGACGGGAGCGGCCGGATCCAGCATGGTGACGACGACGGTTCCGGGGCCCCTGCCCGCCGCTCGCTAAGCCGCGGGGACCAGCTCGACCACGTCGAGGAGCGATTCGAACCGCGGATAGGGCAGCACCACGCGCCAGCGCTGCGGGGCGATCCGCTCGATCAGTCCGGCCATGTCGCGGTTGGCGTCGCGCCCATAGCGCATCGGCCGCGTCTCGTCGCCGAGCTCCATCGTACCCAGGAAGATGGCCCGCGCATTGGTGTCGGCGAAGACCGAGCCGACCGGGCGCTGCGATCCGTCGAGCTTGACGAGGCTGACCACGCGCTCGCCATCGTCCTCGCTCGTGCCGATCCGGCAGGCGAACCAGCCCGAGGCCGTGAAGGTCGGGCCGATGCCCGCGCGGGCGCCGAGCTTGTAGGTGCGACATCGATACGGGCCCGCGGGCGGCAGCGGGTCGACCAGCGAACGGTCGGGATTGAACAGCACCGGATCGCGCGCGACCTCCTCCGGGTCGACCTGCGCGAGGGCGGCGACCCACGCGCCCCGCCAGCCGCGCAGTCGCGCGCGATCGGCTGGGGTGGCTACCCGGCGCCAATCCAGGTTGGACCGCGCGGCGCCTGCGCTCGCGACACCGACCACGGTCGATCCACAGGCCACGACCATCATGCACGCGGCAGTTCCGAACCAGGTTCGCATCGTCTCGTGTCCCGTTGGCCTGCGCCAAGCTAAGCGCGTATCCCCTTGAACTGCAATGGATTTCCCGGCGGCGGCGCGCCGATCGGTCACGCCGCCGTCCAGCCGCCATCCATAGACAGGTTCGCGCCGGTGATCGCCTTGGCCTCGTCGCGACACAGGAACAGCGCGAATGCCGCGACCTGCTCCGGCGTGACGAATTCCTTGGTCGGTTGTGCGGCGAGCAGCACGTCGTTCATCACCTGATCGCGTGTCATCCCCCGCGCCGCCATCGTGTCGGGAATCTGGTTCTCGACCAGCGGGGTCCAGACATAGCCGGGCGAGATGCAGTTGACGGTGATTCCGTCGGTCGCGGTCTCCAGCGCGATCGTCTTGGTGAGCCCGGCGATCGCGTGCTTGGCCATGACATAGGCCGACTTGTTGGGGCTCGCGACGAGCGAGTGCGCCGAGGCGGTCGAGATGATCCGGCCCCAGCCCTTCGCACGCATGTGCGGCACCGCGGCGCGCATCATGTGCCACGCCGAGGACAGGTTGATCGCGATGATCGCGTCGAACTTGTCGATCGGGAAGTCGGCGATTCCGGCGACGTGCTGGATACCCGCGTTGTTGACGACGATATCGACGCTGCCGGTCTCGGCGGCGGCCCGTGCGACCATCGCGGCGATCTCGTCGGGCTTGGTCATGTCGGCGGGATCGTAGAGCGCAGGCGAGCCGCTGGTTTGGGCCAGGGCGGCGCGTTCCCGCTCGATCGCGTCCGCGTCGCCGAAGCCGTTGAGCACCACCGCGGCGCCCTCCGCCGCGAACGCCTTGGCGTAGGCGAGGCCGATCCCCGACGTGGATCCGGTGATGACCGCGGTCTTGCCCTTCAGGAACATGCGCACTCCCCCTATCGCTTTACGCAGCGGATTCGACCGCCGTGCAACTCTAGCGCCACCTTGCGCATTTCGTTCCCGAGAAGAAACGAAAAGGGGCATATTCATGCGGCTCGACGATTACGATCCGAACATCAACGTCGAGGACCAGCGTGGGTCGGGCGGCGGCGGCGGCGGTTTCGGCGGCGGTGGTGGCGGCCTGCTGATGGGGCTGTTGCCGATGATCGGCAGCCGCTTCGGCTGTGGCGGGATCGTCGTCGTGCTGATCCTGATGGCGGTGTTCGGCGGCATGGGCGGGCTCGGCGGGCTGCTCGGTGGCGGGCAATCGTCCGCGCCGACCACGCAGAGCGGAGCGCCGCGTGCCGGCACCGACACGACGTCGAGCTGCAACCTGACGCCCGAGAGCAAGGCGGCCTGCAACGCGTTCAGTTCGGCGGACAATACCTGGGAAGCGATCTTCGCCAAGAACGGCCAGCAATTCGAGGCGCCCAAGCTGGTGTTCTTCGACGGCAATGGCCGGTCGGGTTGCGGCGCGGCGCAGTCGGCGATGGGGCCATTCTATTGCCCGACCGACCAGGGCATCTATCTCGACACGAGTTTCTTCAACGAGCTGTCGACCCGGTTCAAGGCGGACGGGGACTTCGCGCAGGATTACGTGATCGCGCACGAGTTCGGCCATCACATCCAGAAGTTGCTCGGCACCAACGCGCAGGTCCAGCAGGCGCAGCGCCAGGCGAGCGAGACCGAGGGTAACGCGCTGTCTGTACGGCTCGAGCTTCAGGCGGATTGCTATGCGGGCGTGTGGGCGGCGGCGAATCGGTCGCGGCTCGAGGCTGGCGATATCCAGGAGGGCATGACGGCGGCACAAGCGATCGGCGACGACACGCTGCAGAAGGAGTCGCAGGGGCGTGTGGTGCCGGATAGCTTCACGCACGGGACGTCGGCGCAGCGTCAGGCGTGGCTGAAGCGCGGGCTGGACAGCGGCGATCCCGCGCAGTGCGACACGTTCTCGGGGGCGATCTGAGGTGAACCTTGATCCTCCCCCGCCAGGGGGAGGTGGCTGGCCCTTGCCAGACGGAGGGGGAGGAAAGGGTCACGTCTGTTCCCTGTCCTCCCCCTCCGTCACCTTCGGCGACACCTCCCCCTGGCGGGGGAGGATCCAAGTCGCCCGCCTCTCAACCGACCGTCACGCCCTTCCAGAACGCATACCGGCCCTTGATCTCGGCTGCGGCCGACTTCGGGTCCGGATAATACCAGACCGCATCGACGTTGCGCTTGCCGTCGACGACGAGCGTCTTGTAGCTCGCCGCGCCCTTCCACGGGCAGTTGGAGTGCGTCGCGCTATCCTCCAGCAGCGCCGGGTCTATGCTGTCCGCGGGGAAATAGTGATTACCCTCGACCACGACGGTATCGTCCGATCGTGCGATCTCGCGGCCATTCCATGTAGCGACAGGCATGTCAGTCTCCTTCAAGCGCGCCCCAGCCCCGCCGCCTCATACCGCTCGGGCTTGAACCCGACCAGCAGCGTCTCGCCGGTATCGAGGACCGGGCGCTTGATCATCGAAGGCTGCGCCAGCATCAGCGCGGTGGCTTTCTCTGCACCGAGATCCGCCCGCTCCGCCTCGGGCAGTTTCCGGAACGTGGTGCCGGCGCGGTTGAGCAGCACCTCCCAACCGACCCGGTCGATCCAATCGTTCAGGCGTGCCGTATCGATTCCGGCGGTCTTGTAGTCGTGAAACGCATACGCAACGCCGTGTTCGTCCAGCCACGCGCGCGCCTTCTTCATGGTGTCGCAATTCTTGATGCCGAACATCGTGATCGTCAAAATCGCCTCCCTGTCGCCGCGTGGCGCAAAGTTCGCCACCGGTTCGAACCGACCGGCGTCATACCGCGCCGTCCGTCTTCCCACCACCAGCGCGAGACCGTGCGAGCCGGCCACCGATCATGGAAACGGCGACGGCGGGTACGGCCAGGATGCACAGGATCGTCGCACCGACCATCAACAGCCCGCCGAAGCCGGTATTGACCCACATCACCGGCAATTGCGAAAACGTGACGATCATTCCGGCCAGCCAACCTCGCCGTCCCAGCAGGAAACCCGATAGCGCCGATATCACCAGCGACCCGGGATACCAGATCCGCCAATAGCCATCCGCGTCCCAGGGCTCCTTCGCGCCCGAAAATTGGCTGACGAGCTGCCAATACAGGAGGCTGACGAGCAGGAGTGCGAGAGGCTGGATTGATCGGGCTGTCATGCGCCTATCCTCTCACAGGACAGCGCACCGCGCCAATGCTCGCCTGGATCAAGCCGGTGGCGTGACGCGGCGAGGCCGTTTATCGGTGCGCCATGACGCATCCATTCTACGCGATCCACACGCACGGGCTGATCCGGGTTGCCGCCGCTACGCCGCGCGCTTCGGTAGGGGATACCGGCGCCAATGCCGAAGCCACGATCGCCCTCGCGCGCGAGGCGGATGCGAAAGGCGTCGACCTCGTGGTGTTCCCGGAACTGAACATTACCTCCTATGCGATCGACGATCTGCACCTCCAGACCGCGCAGCAGCGGGCGACTCTGGCCGCGATCGCGACGGTGGTCGAGGCGAGCGCGACGCTGCGGCCAGTGTTGCTCGTCGGTGCGGCACTGGTGCGGAACGGGCGGCTGTATAATTGTGCGCTGGTGATCGCTCGGGGCGAAGTGCTCGGCGTGGTGCCGAAGACGTTCCTGCCCAACTATCGCGAATTCTACGAGAAGCGCTGGTTCGCGAGCGGCGCGGGATTGACCGGAGTGACGATCGCGCTCGACGGTGAGGAGGTACCTTTCGGGACCGACCTGATCTTCGCTGCGCGCGACCTGCCCGGCTTCGTCTTCCATGCCGAGATCTGCGAGGATTACTGGGCCCCCACCCCGCCCTCGACCGCGGGGGCGCTCGCGGGCGCGCTGATCTGCTGCAACCTGTCGGCGTCGAACATCGTCATCGGCAAGGCGCGCGAGCGGGCGATGCTGGCGGCCTCGCAGTCCGCGCGGGCGATGTGCGCCTATGTCTATTCCGCCGCGGGCCCCGGCGAGAGCACGACCGAAGTCGCATGGGACGGCCAAGGGCTGATCCACGAACTCGGCGAGCAGATCGCGGAGTCGGCGCGGTTCTCGACCGAGCCGGAACTGGTGATCGCCGACGTCGACTGCGAGCGCATCACGCAGGACCGCCTGCGCAACGGCACGTTCAACGATGCGGTGGTGCTCGCCGGCAATCCTGAGACGCGTTTCCGACGGATCGCGTTCGATCATGCGGTGGTGCTTGAAGCTGAGATCAACCTCGAAGTCAACGATCCTCCCCCGCCAGGGGGGGGGTGGCAGGCGCAGCCTGACGGAGGGGGAGGCACACGCAACGCCTGCTCCGTGTCCTCCCCCTCCGTCGCCTACGGCGCCACCCCCCCCTGGCGGGGGAGGATCGGACAGTCTGCAACGTGCCATTCGCCGCTTCCCGTTCGTCCCGAACGATCCGACGCGGCGTGACGACGATTGCTACGAAGCGTTCAATATCCAGGTGGAGGCGCTGTCGAAGCGGCTCGTCTCCGCGAACGCCGAGACGATCGTCATCGGGGTATCGGGCGGTCTCGACTCGACCCACGCGCTGATCGTCGCGGCGAAGGCGATGGACCGGCTTGGGCGTCCCCGCAGCGCGATCCTCGGCTTCACCATGCCCGGGTTCGCGACCGGCGACGGCACCAAGGCGAACGCCTGGGCGCTCATGCGCGCGCTCGGCATAACCGCGGAAGAGATCGACATCAGGCCGGCCGCGCGCCGTATGCTGGAGGATGTTGGCCACCCCTTCAGCGATGGCCAACCCGTCTACGACATTACCTTCGAGAACGTGCAGGCGGGGCTGCGCACCGATTACCTCTTCCGCCTTGCCAACCAGCGCGGTGGCATCGTGCTCGGCACGGGGGACCTCAGCGAGATGGCGCTCGGCTGGTGCACCTACGGCGTCGGCGACCAGATGAGCCACTATGCGGTCAACAGCGGCGTGCCCAAGACGCTGATTCAGTTCCTGATCCGCTGGTGTATCCGCACCGATCAGTATGACGCCGCGACCGACGACATTCTGTCGACGATCCTCGCGCAGGAAATTTCGCCCGAGCTCGTGCCGGCGGGCGCGGACGGCGCGTTGCAAAGCACCGAGTCGATGATCGGGCCGTATGCGCTCAACGATTTCTTCGCGCATTACGTGATCCGCCACGGCCTTGCGCCATCGAAGATCGCATTTCTCGCCTGGCACGCATGGCGCGATGCGAGCATCGGCGCGTGGCCGGAGGACCTGCCCGCCGATGCGCGCGTCGCCTATGATCTACCGACGATCCGGCATTGGTTGGAAAAATTCCTGTTCCGATTCTTCACGACCAGTCAGTTCAAGCGGTCGGCGATGCCGAACGGGCCGAAGGTCTCGGCGGGCGGTGCGCTGTCGCCGCGCGGCGATTGGCGTGCGCCGTCGGACGGGATCGCGACGGTCTGGATCGAAGAATTGCGGTCAAGCGTTCCGTTGGGTTAGCTGCGCTGCCTTGCATAAATCGGCGGCCGGGCGCATTGTGAAAATCCTATGACA
>JAJNQF010000012.1 GCA_021154945.1 Sphingomonas sp. | reverse complement strand
CGCCGACCAGCCGCGCAACCGTAACACCGCCTCGTCGCGTCAGATGCGCTTCGACATGATCTGCGAAGCGAACGACATTGAGCACCGGCTCACGAAGCCGAACCACCCCTGGACCAACGGACAAGTCGAGCGGATGAACCGCACGATCAAGGAGGCGACCGTCAAACGCTTCCACTACGAAAGCCACGAGCAGTTACGGGTGCACCTCGCCGACTTCATGGCGGCCTACAATTTCGCCCGTCGGCTCAAAACGCTCAGCGGCCTCACGCCTTACGAATACATCGCCAAAATCTGGACGGCAGAGCCGGGTAGGTTCATCGTCGATCCGATCCACCAGATGCCGGGACTAAACCTAGGCGCGCAGTGCTGCCGCGGCTCATCTTCTACACTTTCTAGTTGTGCCGAAATGATGCTGATATAGTTTGGAATATCCATAGCAATAGGGGGCACCATTGCCTGCGGCTCACTGCGTATCGTCGCTCGAAGGGGTCATACTGCAGGCAGATCAGGGCTTCCTCGATCTGGTGAGACGTCGTGAAGACGAAGTTATCGGTATGTCCTATCGGCAGATCACCGATCCCCGTGATCTGAAACGAAGCGCCGACATGCTCGCGGTATTGAAGGATGGCGCCGCCCCCATCCGTTTGCAGAAGCGATACCTGCGGCCCGATGGCACCTCCATCGCCGCAAATCTGCTGGTCACCCGCTTCTCGGATCCCGGCCGTTTGGTAAGCACCCTGTTCTGGCGTGATAGCGGCCGGGACCCGCCGCCGGCCAGGCTATGGGAGGCAGCGCTTCGGATACGTCACGTCCACGATGCTCGCGTCGCCCTCTTCGGTGCCGATCTGAGTACCGATCCGATCGGATCGCTGCTCATCGGCGTCTACCTGGCCGAGGCCGAGGGGAGGGCCATCGGGCTCGGCGAGATCGCGACCTACGCCGGCATCGCGACCTCGACCGCTGTGCGTTGGGTCGCGGTGCTGCAGCAGCGCGGAATCGTCGAGGTGGAGGCGGAAGCGAAGATCGATCTCCGGTTGACGCAATCGGGATTGGATCGAGTGGAGGCCATGCTGGCCACGGTCTACGAGGCACCCGATGCCGCCGTGATGCTTGTCTGAAGCTCATGCCGTAAACAGGCGCACGGACGATGTGTTAAGGGGCTCGGTCAGTCACCGGCCCCCTCGCTGCGGAACTCGCGTGCGCATACTTAACTCCGATCAGCCTCATAGTGATATCAACATCTCGCCTTCCTGATCTAGATCATCTCCTCCGGGCGTCACGGTACGCGTCGGAAACGAGACAGGAGGCCGAGGATGGCACCCGACCAACACGACAGGCTGAAGGCGCTTCTCCTGGAGGCACTGGCGATAGCCGATGGGATGGAAGGGCATGACGTCCTCGCCCTCTACATCGTCCAGGCGCTGGATAACCTGGCGCCCAACGTCCCGCAGTGAGCGTACCAGCATCGGCTGACGCCGAACGACATACCGGACGCGAACAGACCGCCTACCTCCTCACCCCGGACATCCATGAGATTCCGGCCGTCGCCAGAAGGCCGGGTCGCACCGAGCGCCCAAACGCCGCCGTTCACATGAGGCGTGACGTCATCCATAGGCGGACGATGGTTCACGTGTGGATGCTGCGTCGATGTCGTTGGTAGATCGTTTTCGGCTTGCTCTGCCTCTGGTCCAGGCGCCCATGGCGGGTGTGTCGACGCCACTTCTGGCAGCGGCTGTTTCAGAGGCGGGGGGGCTCGGTTCCATCGGAGTGGGCGCCACTGACGCAGCCGGTGCGCGCGTAATGATCGAGGAGGTTCGTCGGCGCACGGGACGCCCCTTCAACGTCAATCTCTTCGTGCACGACGATCCGCATCCCGACCCCGTCCGAGAGCAGGCGTGGCTCGAAATGCTCGAACCTCTTTTCGCCGAGTTCGACGCGGTGCCCCCGGCGAGGCTCCGCACGATCTACAAGAGCTTCGCCGACGATCCTGAAATGCTCGCCATGCTCGTCGACGCGGTCCCGCCCATCGTCAGCTTTCACTTCGGTCTGCCATCGGCGGACGCGTTGTCGGCGTTACGCTCACGCGGCATATATATGATGGCAAGCGCCACGAACCTTGCGGAAGCGCGAGCGATAGAGGCGGCTGGCGTCGATGCGATCGTTGCCCAGGGTATCGAAGCCGGAGGGCATCGCGGCGTCTTCGATCCGAGCGCGCCCGACGATGGGCTGAGCATGGCAGCACTCACCCGGTTGCTGGTTCGCGAAGTGGGCATTCCCGTCATCGCCGCCGGCGGGATCATGGACGGCGCCGGCATCGCTGGCGCGCTCGAACTCGGTGCGGTCGCGGCGCAGCTCGGTACTGCGTTCGTGGCGTGTCCGGAGTCCGGTGCCGACGCCGCATATCGCGCTGCACTGGCCGGCCCGGGCGGCTGCCATACGACACTGACTTCGCTTATCTCCGGGCGACCGGCGCGCGCGCTCGCCAATCGGTTCACGGCCCTTGCCGATCGGGTGGGTGTTCTCCTGCCTCCGGACTACCCGATCGCCTATGATGCGGGGAAGGCACTCCATGCGGCCGCCAAGGCAAAAGGCGAGGACGGCTTCGGTGCGCAGTGGGCGGGTCGAGGCGCTCCGTTGAGCCGCGCCATTCCTGCGGCTCAACTGGTTCGGACACTGAGGATCGAATATGAGCGCCGCATGGCGTGAAGCGATCGCCGGGTCCTGAACCGACCCGTCCGCTTTCCTTTCCATGCCGAGCCATTCCGTCTACGCGCACGGCTGACGTTCGACGCAGCCCGAAAGGCGCCGATAATCGACCGCATTTGGTGTGCTAACGGGCCGGGCATGAATTATCTCATGCTCGCAGTCGCCATCGTGGCCGAGGTCTGTGCCACGACCGCCATGAAGCAGTCGGACGGACTTACCCGTATGCCTTGGACGGTCGCTACCGTCATCGGTTACGGTATAGCCTTCTACTTCCTGTCCCTGACCCTTCGAACGATCCCGACGGGGATCGCATACGCGATATGGTCCGGCGTCGGCATCGTTCTGATCTCAACCGCGGCATGGCTGTTCCAAGGTCAGAAGCTCGATGCCGCTGCCGGAATCGGCATGGGTCTCATAGTGGCGGGCGTCGTGGTGATGAACGTGTTCTCGAAGGCTTCGGCCCACTGAAAACCGTCAGCGAGTTCTCCGCCAACCCGGACCTCCCCCCGACACCGGATCCGGGCCGCGACGATCAGGAGTGCGGCGTCAGGCCATTCCCAACGGGCCCGCCATTCGTTGAGCATGCGGACGGTACTGCCGGAACGCTGCTCGCCGCTGGTGATGACCCTCAGAACGAGAACTGGGCGCGCCCTACGATCCTGTCCCCGGCGTTGCGCCGATCCGCGAACCTGCCGATGGTGCCACTACGAGAGACGTCGGTCCCGACGTAATCGACGCCGATCGTCAGACGGTCGCGACGATGTTCGAGGCCGAGCCGCCAGTTGGTGTAGCTGCCGCCCGGACGCAGACGCTCCACCCGGGCGGGGTCGCGAACGCTGCCGGACGAGTGGCCGATCTCGCCAAGCACGGTCAGCGGCGTACCGGGAATACCGGAGTTGGCGCTCGCATAGACGTGCACGTTGCTGCCACCGATCGCACGCTGCGATGGGGCGCCGATCACGCCGGCGGTGGCGTATAGCGGTCCATAGGCATAGCTGGCCGATACCCCGGCCTCGATGTAGTCCATCCGCCCCCGCGCGCCCGCGAAGGCGTGGCCCGTGGCATCGGTGCGTATCCGCACGGAGCCGAGATCCCAGCCGGTTCCGACCGCCAGGTCGACGACCGCATCGGCGCCGGCATGTCGCGCGCTGTTCCGAAGCGTGACCACGCGCGCGGACGCATCCAGCCGGCCGCGCGCGACGCTCAGATCACCTGCGAGCGCGGCACGTCCCTCGCTCCAACTCAGCCCGCGCCGTTCCTCCTCGCTCATCACCTCCAGGGTCACGGGACGAGCATCCTGTGCGAACGCAGGCGTGGTCAACCCGCAACCCGCGGCACCGAGTGCCCCCGCCAATCGAACGCCCCGGATCATCCAGCGCGCTGCGGACCGTGGATCCGGTCGAGCTCGACGCGCAGCATCTGCTCGTCTTCCTGCGCAAGCATCATCAGATGCTGCTGCATGTGCGCGGCCTTTGCGGCGACCTCCTTCCTGATCGCGCCATGGCTCGCGACGCACCAGCCCGGCCGGGTGCCCGACATCACGGGTTCGCTGTCGATGGTGCGCACCAGCCTGGTACCCGACGCCGCGACCGCGTGGCGCGCGACCGACATGCTCGCTGCCCAGTCGCAGCGGAGCGACGACGGCCTTCCGCCGGGTGCGACCGCACCCATCTGCTTATGGGTGATGACGACGTCACCGCGATATTTGACGGCGACCGGACCGCTGCGATGATCCATCTGGTTCTGGTGATCGACGGTCAGGCCGAGAGCGGCACCGGTGGCGGCAAGCACCAGGCCGGCGGTTAGGAAATAGGCCATATTCGTTCTCCTGTTGCCATTCCGATCCATTCTGATCGGTGAAGCTGATCCTTGCGGACGATGATTCTACAACGATGGCTCAGCGCGTCGGTTCAGTTCAATCGCAACCGCAGGGCGCGGGGGCGCGGCCGGTCCTTCACGTCGAGGCGCAGACGTTTCAGGCGAAGCAGCCGCAAGCAATTGGGGATGAGCCGCTCCGTCTCGGTGCGGATCCGTTCGTCCAGCAGCGCGTGCGACTGGGTCAGTCTGTAGGAGGATATGAGCAAAGCCGCTCTCCGACCATCGATTGAACGATCGGATCGGTCGCGATGAAAGCAGGCAAAACAGGCCAGGCCTAAACATCGAGATGACCCGATGCGGTCCGACATCACGATCGTCCTGAGAGGATCGCCAGAGGGGCCCGGCCCGCTTCCTCAAGCTAGGCTTTCG
>JAJNQF010000001.1 GCA_021154945.1 Sphingomonas sp. | reverse complement strand
CGAATGGCCGCCTCGAACTCTGGCTAGCGACTCAAGCCCCCGGTCTTGCACGATCGGCAGCAGCGCGCGCAGCGAACCTCAGCGAGGAGGCGGTCGTCGTCCACCCGATGCTGATCGGCGGATCGTTCGGCGCAGCACTCGAACACGACGTCGCCGAGCAAGCCGCCGTCCTCGCGCTCAAACTCCGCCGCCCGGTCAGCCTCGTCTGGTCGCGCGGCGAGGACTCGCTCAACGACCACTACCGCGCACCGGCAGTCGCGAAGATGGCCGCACGCCTCGCCCCCAACGGCGCGATCATGGGCTGGAGCGCGACCATCGCCGCCCCCGCCACCGGCGCCGAAATGGCACGCCGCATGATACCGGGGCTAGCCACCGAAGCCGCAATGATCGGCACCAAGGGCGATCGCTACGCCGTGGCCGGCGCGACGCCCGCCTACCGCATCCCCGCCTATGCGATCGACCACCACCCCGCCGAGATCGGCATCCCGACCGGCCACCTCCGCGGCGGCGCACATGGATACACCGCGTTCTTCACCGAATGCTTCCTCGACGAACTCGCGCGCGCGGCCCAGTCCGAACCGATGTCGTTCCGCATCGGCATGCTCGGGGGCGACCCACGACTCGCCCGCTGCCTGTCGACCGCGGCGGCGCTCGGCGGCTGGAACGGCGGCGTCGCCGGCAGCGGCCAGGGGATTGCGTGCCACACATTCCGAGGCAGCTACATCGCCGTGATGGCCGAGGCGCACATGGGCCCGAACCAGCGCCCGGTCGTTGATCGCCTCGTCGCCGCAGTCGATTGCGGCGCCCAGATCAACCCCGACATCGTCCGCCAGCAGATCGAGGGCGGTCTGATCTTCGGCATGGCGTCCGCCTTGGGAGCATCGACCGGTTTCACCCGCGGCCTTGCCGACGCACGCGGGTTCGGCACGATCGCCCTGCCCCGCCTCGCCGACACGCCCGACATCACCGTCGAGCTGATCCGCAGCGACGAAGCCCCCGGCGGCGTCAGCGAACTCGGCGTCCCCGCGGTCGTCCCGGCGATCGCCAATGCACTCTATGCGTCAACGGGCTTCCGCATCCGCAATTTGCCTTTAAGACCAGCGCCATGACCCTGCCCCCCGATCACCCCCCGATTTCCCGCCCCAAGATCGGCGTTCTGCTGATGAACCTCGGCACGCCCGATGGCCCCGATGCGAAATCGGTAAAGCGCTATCTCGGCGAGTTCCTGTCCGATTCGCGCGTCGTCGAGATCCCGCAGATCGCGTGGCAGCCGATATTGCGCGGCATCATCCTCAACACGCGCCCGAAAAAGTCCGCGCACGCCTATGCGCAGGTCTGGCGCGACGATGGCTCGCCGCTGGCCGCCATCACCCGATTGCAGGCGGCGGCGCTGAAGGATTCGTTCGGACCGGAAGTGCTGGTCGACTGGGCGATGCGCTACGGCAATCCGTCGATCGCGGACCGATTGACCGCGATGAAGGCGGCGGGCTGCGAACGCATTCTGCTCGCGCCGCTCTACCCGCAATATTGCGCAGCAACGACCGCGACGGCAAACGACAAGGCGTTCAAGCATCTCGCGGGGTTGCGCTGGCAGCCGGCGATCCGGACGCTCCCGCCTTACTATGACGACACGCTGTATATCGACGCATTGAAGGACTCCCTTGAGGAGGGCCTTGCCGCGCTCGATTTCACCCCTGACGCGATCGTGGCCAGCTTCCACGGGATGCCGAAGCGGACGTTGCAGCAGGGCGATCCGTATCATTGCCACTGCCAGAAGACCGCGCGGTTGCTCGGCGAGCGCATGGGTCGCGCGTTGACGATCGCGTTCCAGTCGCGGTTCGGCCCGCAGAAGTGGCTGGGGCCGGCCACCGACGAGACGCTTGTCGAACTGGCGAAGGCCGGCAAGACCAAGGTGGCGATCTTCGCGCCGGGCTTCTCCGCCGATTGTCTCGAGACGCTGGAGGAACTGTCGATCCGCGGCCGCGAGAGCTTCGAGGAAGCGGGCGGCACGCATTTCGCCTACCTCCCCTGCCTCAACGACAGCCCCGTCGGCGTGGAAATGTTGCGCAGCATTTTGGCACGCGAGCTTGAAGGATGGGTGCGGGCTGGTTAGCCTTCCGCAAAAGGCTGAACCTAGGAGAGACTGATGGCACGCGTCGCAATTGTAACCGGTGGTACGCGCGGAATCGGCGAAGCGATCAGCCTCGCATTGCAGGACATGGGCCTGACCGTAGCGGCAACCTATGCCGGCAACGACGACCGGGCCCGCGAATTCACCGAGCGCACCGGGATTAAGGCGTATAAATGGGACGTCGCCGATTACGACGCGTGCCAGGCCGGCTGCGCGCAGGTCGCCGCCGATCTGGGCGACGTCGATATCGTCGTGAACAACGCCGGCATCACCCGCGACGGCACGATCCTGAAGATGACCTACCAGGATTGGAAAGAGGTGATGGACACCAATCTTGGCGGTTGTTTCAACATGGCCAAAGCAGTCTTCCCCGGCATGCGCACGCGCAAATGGGGGCGGATCGTCAACATCGGTTCGATCAACGGCCAGGCCGGGCAATACGGCCAGGTGAACTACGCTGCGGCCAAGTCCGGCATCCATGGCTTCACGAAAGCCTTGGCGCAGGAGGGCGCGCGCGCCGGCGTGACGGTGAACGCGATCGCGCCGGGGTATATCGACACGGATATGGTGGCGGCGGTGCCAGCCGACGTGCTGGAGAAGATCGTCGCGAAGATCCCGGTCGGGCGGCTTGGTCAGGCGACCGAGATCGCGCGCGGCGTGGCGTTTCTGTGCTCGGAAGAGGGCGGGTTCGTTACTGGGTCTACGCTGAGCATTAATGGCGGGCAGCACATGTACTGACGGGCGCAGGCGCGGCAACGTCCGCGCCGTTGACCGCGAGCAAAGCGAGGCGGGCAGCGCCCGGCACGGCCGGCGGGTCGGTTCACCGAACCCGTCCGACGGCGGCTTTGCCGGCGGCGCTGACTAGAGGTCTACCGGAATACCAACGGCGGTCCTGCTTGATCCTGGGCCCCCGCCTTCGCGGGGGAACTAGCAAAGATCGCACTGCTTAAACCGAACCACCGCTATGCCTGCCAACCTACTCCCTCTCCCCTCCGGGGAGAGGGTCGGGGTGAGGGGCAGCCAAACAGTGCATCGCCCGGAACAGCCCCTCACCCAACCCTCTCCCCGGAGGGGAGAGGGCTAAAACCCGGCTCCAAGCTACGACACCAAGCCCTCACCCGTCGCTGGCACGCTCAATATCCGCCCCAACCGCGCTCAGCTTCTCCTCCAACCGCTCATATCCGCGGTCGAGATGATACACCCGCCCCACCGACGTCTCGCCATCCGCCGCAAGCCCCGCCAAGATCAAGCTCATCGAAGCCCGTAGATCGGTCGCCATCACCGGCGCACCCACAAGCTTGTCCACGCCACGCACTACCGCGGTCCGCCCCCGAACCTGGATATCCGCGCCCATCCGCGCCAGCTCCGGCACGTGCATGTAGCGGTTCTCGAAGATCGTCTCGGTCAGCACGCTGGCGCCGTCCGCCTTGCACAGCATGGCCATGAACTGCGCCTGCATGTCGGTCGCGAACCCGGGGTAGGGCGCGGTCGACAGCGTCAGCGGCTTTAGCTGACCGTCGGACGCGACGCGCACGCCGTCCTTGGTCGGCGTTACCGATACGCCCGCCTCGACCAGCGCATCGATCGTCGCGCCCATGTCCGGGATCGCCACACCGACCAGCTCCAGGTCGCCACCCGTGATCGCCGCCGCGCACGCGTAACTGCCCGCCTCGATCCGGTCGGGCATCACCGCATAGGTCGCGCCGTGCAGCCGGTCGCGGCCCTCGATCGTCAGCGTTTCGGTGCCGAACCCGTCGATCGACGCACCCATCGCGACCAGGCAGTTGCACAGGTCGACGATCTCGGGTTCGCGCGCGGCGTTCTCGATCACCGACGTGCCCTTAGCGAGCACCGCGGCCATCACGACGTTCTCGGTCGCGCCCACCGACACGATCGGGAAGCGGAAGCGTCCGCCCGGGAGGCGACCACCCGGCGCGATCGCCTTCACATAGCCCGCCGCCATCTCGAGCTCGGCACCGATCGCCTCGAGCGCGCGCAGGTGGAGATCGATCGGCCGGTTGCCGATCGCGCAGCCGCCCGGCAGCGACACCGTCGCCTCGCCGCCACGCCCAAGCAACGGCCCGAGCACCAGGATCGACGCGCGCATCTTCCGCACGATGTCGTACGGCGCCTCGGTCGAGGTGAGGTTACCCGCGCGGATCGTCATCACCCGGCCGAAATCCTCGGGCCGCGTCCCCTGGATCGCGGTCGACGCGCCAAGCTGGTTGAGCAGATGGCCGAAGCCGTCGACGTCCGCCAGCCGCGGCAGGTTGCGCAGCGTCAGCGGTTCTTCGGTCAGCAACGCGCACGGCATCAGCGTGAGCGCGGCGTTCTTCGCACCGGAAATGGGCAGGCGCCCGGACAGGCGATTGCCGCCACGAATGAGAATACGGTCCATCCCGGGTGTCTATCGCGGCTGGCGGTCCGCGCAAGGGGCCCGCACGCCGCGACATGCCGGGAGGCGACGAGAGGAGCCAAAGTCCGGGTCGCGCTAATGCCCGCGCTTGATCGACTTTAATGCGCGGGAATCATAGCTTTGCTCTGTGTCTCCACCAACATGGGGGACCATTTCAGAGTGCCGGACAGCTGCTTCGCCGACCGCGTCGGCGATCTCATCGACCTGTCGATGAACGAAAGGGCTGCGCTAGCGCGGTTTGAGGAGCGCCCGCGCGAACTGCGTCGTGGTGCGATCCTGCTGCGGGAGAACGATCCGCAGTCCGAACTCTTCATCCTCCAGCGCGGCATGGCGATGAGCTATGTGCT
Organism: Sphingomonas sp.; assembly: GCA_021154945.1. GTDB lineage: Bacteria > Pseudomonadota > Alphaproteobacteria > Sphingomonadales > Sphingomonadaceae > Sphingomonas. The sequence continues at coordinate 493 of JAJNQF010000001.1, read as the reverse complement.
GCTCGACGACGGCAGCCGCCAGATCCTCCGCTTCCTCTATGCCGGCGACATGCTGGCGGTGTCCGCGCTCGTCTATCGTGACTCGCCCGAAACGGTGGTCGCGCTGACCGATTGCACGGTGTGCCCGTTCGATCGCGCGGCGATGACCGCACTGGTCACCGATCATCCGCGGCTGTCGGCGATCATCATGGTGATGAACCAGATGGAGAAGGTGGCGCTGACCGACCGGCTCGCCGCGCTCGGCCGCACCTCGGCGAAGGCGCGGATCGCGGCGCTGCTGATCGAGATGCGCAACCGGATGCGGCTGCGCGACCAAGCGCTCGGCAACAGCTTCACGCTCGGGTTGACCCAGGAGGAGATCGGCGACGCCACCGGGCTCACCGCGGTGCACGTCAACCGGATGCTGCGGCAACTGGAAGAGGACGGCCTGATCCGCCGCGAGACGGGCCGGGTTATGCTGCTCAACGAAGTGCAGCTCGCGCAGGCGGCAAAC
>JAJNQF010000189.1 GCA_021154945.1 Sphingomonas sp. | reverse complement strand
ACCGAGCCCGCTTCATAATGCTCACCTTTCTATCTCGTTAGAGTTCCAGTTCTTTTTGTAGCGGATTGCCGGACGGCGGACGTCTGAGGCGCCGCGCGGTGGCAGCTCGTTTGACGTCAGGACGCTCAAGATCGGCTGCTTTGATGATCCAAGGTGCCCCTTTGCAAAGCTGGCTCGCCGCGAGCTGGCCGTCCTTGATCAGACGTCGCACGGTTGACGGGCTGACGGAGAGGGCCGCGGCCGCCTCGTCCAGAGTGACCTCGCCGCGGTCGCGGCGCTCGCCTTCGCGATAGGCTGCGATGTCGTTGTGGCTGCGCAAGCTGCACACTCGCGACTTGGTCCAGCCATTGCCGCGCCCCGTGGTCTTGCCGGAGCGGTTGAGCACCGACGCGATTGCTTTGTCCGGCATCTGCCGCGCCAGCACGCGCACGAGATCGACTGTCTCTCCCGTTGCGCTCCAGCGGTGCTGGCCGGAGCGATTCTTCTTGACCTTGAGAGCGGAGTGGTCGCCGCCGTGCCAGCGGATCACCAGATCGAGCGCGTTGTCCTCGACGCGGACGACGATCTCGTCGATCAGCGTTCGCACGATCCGCTTGCGCGTCTCGGGTGCCACGCCGGCACTTGACCAAGCACGCTCCAGGTCGGCGCCTAGCGTCATCAGCCGCTCCCTGTCAGCAGGTGTGAGATCAACAGCGGGCGAAGCCGTCAGTCCCTCCAGCTCGGTCTCCAGATTGCGCACGACCGCCAGCCGGTCGTTCCATCGCTTTTCCAGCTCGGCGGCGACGAGGCGGTTGTCGGGATCGACGGCATCGTATTGGCGGCGCGCGCGCCCCACCTCATAGCGAGCCTGCTCCAGCGCCAGCTCGACTTGGCCGCGTTTGTCTTCGTTCGCACGGCTGCGCGCAGCCTGCGCGGCGAGTGCCGCCTCGATACCGAGCGGCTGCAGGCGCTCGATCACCTCGGCGGCCACGTCACGATCGATCCGCATGCCGCCGAACGAGATGCAAGGGTCACCGCCATGATTGTTGGCGCCGCCCCGACAATGGTAGCGACCGGTGTTGCCGTTCTTGCCGGAGTAGGCGACGTGAAGTTTGCGCCCACAATGGCCACAGCGCAGCAGGCCGGCGAGCAGAGCCTCACCTCGGCGCAGGGCACCGCGGCTCATCGGGTTCTTGCCGTTGGCGTTGTCCGCAATCAGGCCGAGGTTCCTCTCATGGTCCGCCCAGCTCAGATAACCCTCATGATGGTTCGGGATCAACACCTCCCAATCCTTGCGCTCCTTCTTGAAGCCGCGAACCACCTTCTTGCGGCCGGCCTCGATGCTGATGCGGCTGCCGGTGCGCCCGAATGCATACGCGCCGGCATAGATTGGGTTGGTCAGAATGTGCAGGATCGTGTTGTAGACCGGCAGCTTCCACTCGACCAGGCGGCCTTCGGCGCCATAGGTGACGGCGGGCAACGGAACGCGCTCGTGTCTGAACCAGAGGTGCACCTGACGCACCGACTGCATCTCGGTGAACTTGGCGAAGACGAGCGCGATCGCCTCGCCGACGCGCCGATCCGGGTCCTTCTCGATGCGGTTGTGGCCGACCCGCACGTAGCCGACGGCGACCGTCATGAACAGCTCGCCCCGGCGCGCCTTCTGCTTCAGCGCTTCGAGCGAGCGCTGGCGCAGTACCGACAACTCCATCTCGCTCATGGTGCCCTTCATGCCGAGCAGTAGGCGATCGTTGGGCTGTCGCGGATCGTAGACGCCGTCCTCGTCGGCGATCAGTGTGCCGACGAGACCGCAGAACTCAAGCAGCGTGTGCCAGTCACGACCGTTGCGTGCGAGCCGCGACGCCTCGATCGAGACCACGACCCCGACGCGTACCTCACAGATGGCGGCCAGCAGCTTCTCGAAGCCGGGCCGCGCGACGCCACCGCCGGAGCGGCCGAGATCGTCATCGATGACGGCAACATCGCTCCAGCCCAGCTGTCGCGCGCGCTCCGGCAAATTGTACTGACGGCGCTTACTTTCCAGGTTGTGGACGACCTGATCAGGCGTCGACTGACGGATGTAGACGACGGCCTGACGGGCGAGGTGCTCAGGCGTGATCTTGCTCATCAGCGGCCTCCCTCGTCTCTGTGGTTGGCGTGCCCGTCTCGATATTGGCGCCGTCGGCGAGGGCCTCGACCAGCAGCCCCTCGATCAGGCGGACGAGAGTGCTTCTCTGCGACGCCGGAATCTCCGGCGTCTGGCGATCCTCCTCGAACAGGCCCCGTTGCAAGTGGCGTCTTGGTTGCATGATCCCCTCCTTCACGCGGGGGCCATGCCCCGCCTTGAGAGGCGATAAGCACATCGATTCGCGCCCGCAGCTCGACGAGCCTTTCGACAGCCAACCGAGGGCTTGCTGTGAGCGTTGCAGAGCGAGCAATATCCTCGCTCATCCAGGCCGGGATCAGGGCGAGTGTCCCGTCGGGCTGCACCACGACCAGATGGTCCTCGCCGGCGAAGCGCTTGCGGTGCTCGACCTGCACCATCTGCCCGGCCCGAGGATGGAACGGATAGAGGATCAAAACCTCGAACGCCGGACACCCGGCATTGTGACGCTGTCTCGACCGGGCTCGGCAAGAGTTGGATTGCCTGCGCCCTCGGCCACAAGGCGTGCCGCGACAATCGTTCGGTCCAGTATCATCGCGTCCCGCGCCTGTTCGAGGCCCTCGCCCTGGCTCGGGGCGACGGCCGCTATGGCCGCATGCTCAAAACCCTCGGGCGCGTTCAGCTCCTCATTCTCGATGATTGGGGTCTGTCGGTTCTCAATCCGCCCGAACGGCGCGACCTGCTGGAGATCCTCGATGATCGCCACGGTCGCGCCTCGACCATCGTCACCAGCCAGATCCCCGTCGAACATTGGCACGACGTTATCGGCGACCCCACCCTGGGCGACGCCATCCTGGATCGTCTCGTTCACAACGCTCACCGCCTTCAACTTACCGGAGAAAGCATGCGAAAGCAGAACGCCCGCAACCAGGCTCTTGACGCAAACTTAAACCCCTGAACACAATCACCATGTCGGCCGAGGCGCCTGCTCATGATCGCCTGAAATACCTGCTCACGATCAAATGAAACGAGCGCTCACCATCGACTGAAATCGCTGCTCACGATCAGCGAAATGCGCACGCTTGTTGCTCCGCGCTCTTGATCGGTACAAAGCGCATTCCGGGGCGGGAGACTGCTTCGCAGATAGCTTCCGCGTCGACGGCGTCATTTTTGCCGCGTTTGACGTAAGGCTTGGTGTAAGCCGGTGGCATCAAAAATGCCTCGTGCCCCATCGCTTGGAGCTCGCGGGCCCAATAATGTGCTGAGCCGCAGGCTTCCAGGCCGATGCGGCAAGGCTCGATTTTCGAAAAGAAATCTCGCATCTTCGATCGCGTCAACTTACGTGTAACAGCGGAACCGCCTTCGCTGACCTGACCTGACCTGGGTTTTTTGGACCAAGCTTTGTGAGAAAATGAGCTTGGAAAGGAGCTTTGGTTATGCCGAAGAAGAGATTCAGCGCGGAGCAAATCGTAGTGGTACTCCGTCAGATCGAAGTGTTGATGTCGCAGGGCAAAGGAGCGCCGGTAGCGTGTCGGGAAGCCGGGATTTCGCAGCAGAGCTACTACCGCTGGCGGAAGGAATACGGTGGGCTGGAGCTTGATCAGGCCAGGCGGATGAAGGATCTCGAGCGCGAGAACGTGCGCCTCAAGCGGCTGGTCGCCGATCTATCGCTTGAGAAACAGGTGCTCAAGGACGTTGCCTCGGGAAACTTGTAAGCCCTGAACGGCGCCGACAGGCGGTAGAAGCCATCCGGGAGAAGTACAGGCTCTCGGAGCGCCATGCCTGTCGGATCGTCGGCCAGTACCGCGGGACGCAGCGATACACCACCATTGTCCGTGCTGATGAAGATGCGCTGACGAGAGCGATTGTCTCCTTAGCCTCCCAATACGGACGATATGGCTATCGCCGGATCACATCCCTGCTTGTCGACGCCGGCTGGCAGGTCGGGTGTGATCGGGTTCAACGGATCTGGCGCCGGGAGGGGCTTAAAGTACCCAGGAAGCAAAAGCCGCGGGGCCGGCTGTGGCTCAACGACGGATCCTGCATCCGGCTGCGACCACAGCATCGCAACCATGTCTGGAGCTATGACTTCGTTGAGGCTCAGACCCACGACGGCCGCAAGGTCCGGCTGATGACCCTGATTGATGAGTTCACCCGCGAGTGCCTGGCCATCCGAGTGGCGCGCCGGATCAACAGCTTTGGCGTCATCGACACGATGGCCGATGTGATGCTCGAACGCGGTGTCCCCGACCACATCCGGTCGGACAACGGCGCGGAGATGACGGCCAAGATCGTGCGCAGTTGGTTTGCAGGGCTGGGAGTAAAAACGCTCTACATCGAACCTAGCAGCCCCTGGGAAAACGGTTACTGCGAAAGCTTCAACGGCAAGCTGCGAGATGAATGCCTCAACGGAGAAATCTTCTACAGCTTAAAGGAGGCCACCGTCGTCATCGAGCAATGGCGCAAGCACTATAACACGATCCGACCGCACTCATCGTTGCATTATCGACCGCCCGCACCGCAAACGTCATCGCCGGAAATACTGCATCTGGAACGGAACGCGGCGATGCAGTAATCTCCATCCCGCTGGTCCAAAATATCCGTCAGGTCAATATCGAAGCCGGACGATCTTCCATCGGACCTTGTGAGTGCCCTAGCGGCGCTGCAGGCCGAGCGTGAGGCGCGGCTGCAAGCCGAGGCGGTGGCTGCCAGTGCGCGGGCGGAGCTGTCGGACAACGAGGCGCTGATCGCGCATCTCGAGCTGCGGATCGAGAAGCTCAAACGCGAACTGTATGGGCAGCGCTCCGAGCGCACGGCACGGCTGATCGAGCAGTTGGAATTGGAACTTGAAGAACTCGTCACCACGGCAAGCGAGGATGAGCTTGCCGCGCAGGCCGCGGCGGCGAAGACGCAGAAAGTCCGCGCCTTCACGCGCAAGCGGCCGGTTCGCAAGCCATGGCCGGACGACATCGAACACGAGCGCGTCGTCATCGAGGCTCCGACGAGCTGCGCCTGTTGCGGCGGATCGCGGCTGGCGAAGATCGGCGAGGATGTGACCAAGACGCTGGAGGAGATCCCGCGTCGCTTCAAGGTCATCGAGACGGTGCGCGAGAAGTTCACCTGCCGCGATTGCGAGAAGATCAGCCAGCCGCCGGCGCCGTTCCATGCCACGCCGCGCGGCTTCATCGGCCCACAATTGCTGGCGACGATCCTGTTCGACAAGTTCGGCATGCATATCCCGCTCAACCGCCAGAGTGCGCGCTTCAAGTGCGAGGGGATCGACCTGCCGTTGTCGACGCTGGCCGACCAGGTCGGCCACGGGACCTTCGCCGTCATGCCGCTCTTCCACTTGATCGAACGCCATGTGCTCGCTGCCGAGCGCCTTCATGGCGACGACACCACCATCCGTATCCTGGCGAAGGGCAAGTGCACGACCGGGCGGATCTGGACTTATGTGCGGGATGACCGGCCGTTCGCCGGGCCTGCGCCGCCGGCGGCGGTCTATTACGCCTCGGGCGACCGACGAGGCGAGCATCCCCAGAAGCATCTGGCCGCCTTCGCCGGTATCCTGCAAGCCGATTGCTACAACGGCTTCGAGCCGCTGTTCGACCCGCAGAAGAAGATGCTGCCGATTAC
>JAJNQF010000422.1 GCA_021154945.1 Sphingomonas sp. | reverse complement strand
CGATCGGCACCTGGTATCCGCAATAGGTGCAGTTCGAGTCGCTGTTGTTGAACTGCCGATTGATCTTGCGTCGTTGGGTATAGGACCCGCCGATCTGCACCGATTTCAGAACCGAATCCTGGATGTCGTACTTCGTGTCGAGATGGAATTCGGAGCCGCGGTCGCGCGAACGATTGGTGTCGATGCCCATGTAATGCAGGCGCATCCGATCGGGATCGTTGATGATCGCGTTATCGAACGATGCGGTCGGCAGTCCTTGGCCGGGGTTGAGGTCGAACTGATAGCTGTACGGCAGCAACGCACCGATCACGAGATACTGGTTCGGCGAGACGCGGTTCGCGCCGGTGACCGACGCGTCGAGCCGCACTTCGACGTCTTCGGCAGGGTTCCACTTGATGTTGCCGCCGAACTGATAGCTCTCGGACTCGCGCTTCGTCAGATTATAGACATGGTCGATCTTCGAGTTGAGGCCGTTGTTGGTCAGCCTGTCGCGGTTGGCCTCCAGGAACCCCGGATTCTGGGCAATGAAGTCGCCGCCGATCATGCCGAGCCCGGTCGCCGTCCCGTTGCTGTCGAACGTCGGCTCGAAATAAGGCGCGGCCAGGAAGTTATCCATTTTGCGGACCACCCCCGACACGGTGAACTTGGAATAGATCCCGTCGACGGTGATCTCGAGATTGTCGCGCGGCTTGAACTGGACGGCACCGGCCAGGTTAATCCGCTCGCGCTCTTCCTGCGAGCGCTGATAGTACAGGCTCTGGGGAACGTTGACGTTGCCCGCTGCCGGATATCTTGGGTCGGCGCCGGTGATCAGCGTCGGCGTGCCGCCCATTACCGAGATGATGTCGGGCCGGCCATTGATCCAGCCGTCGATCGCGATCGTGTCTTCCTGGTTCTTACGTTTGGTGTACGAGCCCGACAACACCACGCCGAACGTCTTTTCGGTGTTGGTCCAGGACGCGGTAGCCGACGCATCCGGCCCCGCCTTGTCGCGCAAGGTATCGTAGATCGCGCCGACCGAGCCTGAGAAATGGAACCCGTCCCGCCCCGACAGCGGGCGTGCGGTGATGATGTTGACCGTGGCCCCGATGCCGCCCTCCTGAAGCTCGGGCACGTTCGATTTGAACACGTCGGTACGCTGGATCATGTTCGACGACAGCACATCGAACGAGAATTCACGGCCCGGATTGTCGGTCGCCATGATGCGGCCATTGACCAGCACCGTATTGAATTCCGGCCCCAGGCCACGAACCGTGATGAATTGACCCTCGCCGCCGGACCTGTCGATCGCAACGCCGGTAATACGCTGGAGAGACTCGGCGATGTTCGAGTCGGGGAATTTCCCGACGTCTTCCGCACTGATGCTGTCGACGATCTGCTGCGAGTCCCGCTTTACGCGCGCCGAGTTGGCCAAGCTGCTGCGGATGCCGGTAACGACGATCTCCTCGCCTCCGCCCGGACTATCCTGACCCGCCTCGGCGGTGGCCGGTACCGGTTCCTGAGGGAGCGCGGTGGCGCCGCCCTCAACCGATCCGGGCGTGGGCACGGTCATCTCCTGTGCAAACACCGGAGCGGTAACGAATACGCTGCTAAGCAACAGACACGTATGTGCAGTAAATCTCTTCATACTTCCTCTCCCTGTACCGATCTAAATTAATCAGATTCGTTTTTTATTTACCTCGAAGCTATTATTGCTCGATGGCCTATTTTTAACTTAATATCGAATTGACCGATAATAGTTTGATTTTGATCTTGAGGTTGCACCGGCTGCCACTGCCAACACAGTTCGGCAAAAAGCTTCTCAAGATCCGCTTATACAATTCAGCATCTACGAGTCCCCTGTTGGCTTGTACGGCTTTTGCTGACGGGGCGGCGACCGTGAGCGAAGGTTGGAAGCACGAGGTTGAGGCGATTTCCAGGGCTGTCGGCCACGAAGAAATTGCGCGCCTCATCCGCTCATTCTTCCGCCTGTGAACAGCAACGCGCGCGAGACGCGGCACATCTTGGAATTGATCTATTACTATAGATTGCGTTGCCGGCCCATGATTCCTGTCGTCACACACGCCCTTCATAACGCCGGCGGATCTGCACTCGTCGCAATCTTCAAGATACTCTCTAGCAAACATGCTTTGAAACATATTAGCGTCATTTCGACGCAATACTTGATTACGGCCAAACAACGCGCGGACCTGATGATCTGCTGGAGGCGCTGGCCAATCGCGCACGTCAGTAATTCTCGGACCATCATGCTTCCGCACGCCATGGCCGAAACACACGAAAGGCCAGTCCGATCTCATCGGAATGCTGTACATGCTTTCCTGATCGCCGCATGTGCCGTGATCATGATCACCTCTCCTTTCCCAACGTCTTAGCGTCGGCTTCGGAGAGTATTATTGTTATAAATCGTCTATGTAAAGGATTACATTTCTCCGTTCGTCGATATGCCGCGTAGCGCCAGCCATGCTGGACCGTCGTCATCAGCCAGCCAGATCACGTCCATCTCCTCGAACGCAAACGACATCGATTGCTCAGGCCGGTGGTGTCGCAGTGGTTGACTATTTTGGCGTGCATAGCGTTCCCGGCCCGAGACCACGCCTGCTTCATCGCCTAAAATTGGCGCAGCGCGCGCGCAGGTTCGGCGCTTGCGACTCGCCATGCGTGGCTGGCTACCGTTCCCGTTGCGATGATCAGCGCAAGCACGCTCGCGGCAACAAAATAGAGTGGCGACAAGGCAATTCGGTCGTCGAAGCCGTTCAGCCAGTCCGTCATCGCGACCCACGCGATCGGCCACGCGATCATGTTTGCAAGAAGGACCGGTCTCAGGAACTGACCGAGAAGCAATCGCATGACGTCGGCAGTCGAGGCACCGAGAACCTTGCGGATACCGATCTCCTTGACCCGACGCGTGGTGTCGAACGCGGCAAGACCGTAGAGACCGATACACCCGATCAGCGCCGCGAGCACCGCCCCGGCCGTGAACAACCGGGAACGCTGGACGTCCTGGCGATAATAGGATTCGTACAGCGTTTGATCGACCGTCGTCGCGACTGGCGGCACCGCTGGTGCGACCCGGTGCCACATGGCTTCCAGACGCGCCAGAACGGGTCTGGTATCCTCCGACGTGCGAACCACCAGGATCGAGCGGTTCCCGCCGCCCGGTTGATAGCGATATGCGAACGCCTCGACCGGCTGACGCGGCGTGCCGAACCGCATGTCGGCGATGATCCCGACGATCCTGACCATGCCATCGTCCAGGGAAACCACCTGATCGATCGCATCGGCGGCATGGTCGAACCCCAGGCGCTGGACGGCCGTGCGGTTTAGGATGATGTTTGTTGTGTTCAGCGTATCCTTGTGGTCGGTTGCGCCGGAGCGTTCACGGTCGCCATCAAGCGTAAAACGCTCCGGATCGAAGACCCGGCCCGCGAGCAACCGGGCGCGGTAGATCGCGAAGAAGCGATCGCCGACCGTGGACTGGACGATCATCGGCGGTTCACCGGTTGCCCCTGCGCGTTTCATCTTGGCGATCGCGAACGTACCGCCCCCGGGCACGGCACCGCTCGTCGTGATACCGACAACGCCGGGAAGCCGTCGGATCGAGTCCCTCAACCGGGCACGCTGTTCCATATCGAGTGCGCGATCCCCGTAACCGGTCATCATGATCAGCCCGTCGCGCCCAAAGCCGATGTCCGCCTGCCGGACGTGCCGGGTCTGGGCGTACAGTACCGCCGTACCGATCATCAGCGCGACGGCGATGCCGAACTGGAGCACGACCAGCGCTTTGCGTAGCCGCGCGCCTGATCGATCGCCGCCAGGGGTCCGTACCGCGGCAAGAACGCCGGCGGGCTGGAACCGGGAGATCACGAAGGCCGGATAAAACCCCGCGAGCAGCGCCACCATCGCGATCATGACCAATAGCGGCGGCAGGATCGACCGCGTTCCCCAATAGGCGATCGACAGGTCGGTACCCCCGATCGTATTGACGAAGGGAAGCGCGATCTCGGCAAGCGCGAGCCCGATCAATGCCGCGAGCATCACAGCGATCAGCGCCTCACCGAGCAACTGGCCGACCAGCGTGCGCCGGGTTGCACCGACGACCTTGCGTATCGCGATCTCCCGCGCTCGGAGACCGGCGCGCGCCGTTGCAAGGTTGATGTAGTTGACCATCGCCAGCAGCAGCGCGACGATTCCCACCGTACCCAGCACGGCGACGACCGTGCTCACGCCCTTGTCGGCGAGGTGGAGGCTCGAGAGCGGCTTCAATCCTTCTTTCAGGAACCGACGTGCCTCGGCATTGAACTGGGGATCGGGGTGGCGCCGCATGAATGAGCCGACCCGGTCCACGGTTGCGGCATCGGGAACCATCAGAAAGGTCGTGACGCCGTAGCTCGCGGATAACGTGTCATCCGCGGGTTTGGCCGGAATCGCGGCGAACATGTCGCTAGTGTAGGTCTGGTTCTTCGGCAGGTCGGCAATCACCGCCCCCACCCGATAGACTTTGGGCGTGCCGTCGATCGCGACGGTCAGCGTCCGACCCAGCGGACTGGTCTTGCCGAAATAGCTTTCCGCGACACGATGCGAGACGATGAGCCCGTCGGGCCGCGCGATCGTCGTCGCGACATCGCCTTCGACGACGGGAAACGGGAAGATCCGGAAATACGCGGGGTCGACCAACGCCAGCTTTCGCGTGATGCTGGTGTTTCCTGTCAGCACCGTCGCGGTATCGTAAGGCGTCATTCGCGCTGCGACGAGGTTAGGGAATGCGTCCGCCAATTGCGCGGCGAGCGTGGGCGAAGACGGGATCGGCAATTCCGGGTTTCCCGGAAACTGGACCGTTCGCTCAACCGTCCAAACCCGCTCCCATCCCGGCAGAACGCGGTCGTAACTGGTCTCGAACCGAACGAACAGGAACAGGACGAGAAACACCGCGATGCCGAGCGCGAGCCCGCCGATGTTGAGGATCGCATACAGGCGATGCCGGGCGAGCGACCGGTACAGGGTGAGCCACATCGATCGGCCCCTATTCGTGGCGCAGCGCGCGCGCGGGTTCCGCGCATGCGACACGCCACGCCTGGCCGAAGACGGTGACGCTTGCGATCAGCACCGCGGCGAGCGAGGCGCCGACGAAGAACATCGGCGACAGCGCAATCCGGTCGTCGAACCCGCCTAGCCAGCGCTGCATCGCGACATAGGCGAGCGGCCACGCGACGAGGTTGGCGAGGATCACGGGGCGCAGGAATTGCCCGATCAACAGCCGCAGCACCTCGGCGGTCGAGGCGCCGAGCGTCTTGCGGATACCGATCTCCTTCACGCGCCGTGCGGTGTCGAACGCCGCCAGGCCGTAGAGCCCGATGCAACCGATCAGGACCGCCAGCACCGCGCCGATCGTGAACAGTCGCGAGCGTTGCGCGTCGGCCTTGTAATAGCGCTGGTACAAATTGTCCTCGACCGAGCGGGCCTCGAACGGAACGCCGGGAACGACGCGCTTCCATGCCGCCTCGAGCGCCGCCATCATCGTCTTCGCATCGGCGCCGGTATAACGGACCGCCGCGAACGGCGAGAGGATATCGACGGTGTTGTAGGTATAGGCGACCGGCGTGACGGCATCGCGCGGGCTCCTGAAGCGAAGATCGTCGACCACGCCGATGATCGTCGCGCTTCGCTCGCCATCGTTGATCGCCTGCCCGACTGCTGCCGTTGGCGACGCGAAGCCGAGCGCGGTCACCGCCGTGCGGTTGATTACCACGTTCGGCCCTGCCCGCTTGCGTTCGGCGAGCGTTAGCAGGCCGCGATCGTCGGCATGCGCGGCATCGAACAGGCGCCCCGCGACGAGGCGCGCGCCGTACACTTGGAAATAGTCGCGGCCCGTGCCGACATCCATCAGCGACGCCTTGCTGCCGGGTGCGCCTGTGCGCGCATAGCTCGAGAAATTGGTCGTACTCTGGTCGCCCGGCGCGTTGTTCGCGACCGTGACGCCGGTGACGCCAGGGGCTGCCGCGAGGCTGCGAAGGATCGCTGCGCGCTGCGGAGGATCGATCCCGCCGGTCATCAGCGAGCACACGATCATCAGCCCATCGCGCCGAAAACCGAGATCGGCATCTCGGATATGCGCGGTCTGGCTGAGCATGATGCCGGTCGCGATCGCAAACGCGATCGCGATCGCGAACTGCACGACCACCAACGCACTCCGCAGCCTCGTGCCGCTACGCCCACCACCGGGCGCGCGCGTCGAGGCGAGCACTGCGGCGGGGCGAAACCCCG
>JAJNQF010000420.1 GCA_021154945.1 Sphingomonas sp. | reverse complement strand
CGTGGGTCCCGGCGTCCGCCGGGATGACGGGGCTTTGATGACGGGGTTTTGGAGTGTCACGCTTTGTTGCGCTCCACAGCGATCGAGCGGGCAAAAAGGGGAGCACGAAATGCGCGAAACCTTCCAGCCGTGCGTCTACATCCTCCACTCCCGCCGCCACGGCACGCTCTACATCGGCGTCACCTCGAATCTGCTCGCAAGGCTCGTTCAGCACCGAGAGGGGTTGATCCCCGGCTTCACTCGCCGGTACGGCATCAAGCGTCTCGCCTATTACGAGATGTTCGACACGATGGAGGCCGCGATCGTTCGCGAGAAGCGGCTGAAGGACTGGCGAAGGGCGTGGAAGATCGACCTGATCGAAGCGCGCAACGAAAATTGGGATGATCTGGGTATCGGCCTCGGGCTGCCCCGCCTGACCGAACCCGCCCTGGGAGTATGACGTGACGCAAGACCTGAACCAGATGCGCGATCACATGCTGACGGCGATCGCCGCCGCATCCGGGCTCGACGCGCTCGATGCGTGCCGGGTCGAGGCGCTCGGCAAGCAGGGCACGATCACCGCGCTGCTCAAGACGCTCGGCAAGATGACGCCCGAAGAACGCCTCGTCCAAGGCCCGCAGATCCAGGGTCTCCGCGAGGCCGTCGCCAACGGCATCGCCGAGCGCAAGGCCACGCTCGAACGCGCCGCGCTCGACGCGCGCCTCGCCAGCGAAACGCTCGACATGACGCTCCCCGCGGACGCCACGCCCGCCGGCACGATCCACCCGGTCAGCCAGGTCATGGACGAACTCGCCGAAATCTTCGCCGACCTGGGTTTCGCAGTCGCCACCGGCCCCGAGATCGAAACCGACTGGCATAATTTCACCGCGCTCAACATTCCCGAAACGCACCCCGCGCGCGCGATGCACGACACCTTTTATTTCGAGCCGCAGGTGAGAACGGCCGGCGACGGGCAAAGCCCGTCGTCCGACGGCGACGGCTTTGCCGACGACGCGGCCCGCACGAAGCGGACGCTCCTCCGCACCCACACCTCGCCCGTCCAGATCCGCACGATGTTGTCGCAAAAACCCCCGATCCGCATCATCGCCCCCGGCCGCACCTACCGCTCCGACTCCGACGCGACGCACACGCCGATGTTCCACCAGGTCGAGGGCCTCGTGATCGACAAGGGCATCACGCTCGGTCACCTGAAATGGACGCTGGAGACCTTCGTGAAGGCGTTCTTCGAGCGCGACGACATCGTGCTCCGCCTGCGCCCCAGCTACTTCCCGTTCACCGAGCCGTCGGTCGAGATCGACGTCGGCTACACGCTGGTGAAGGGCAAGCGCGTCGTCGGCGGCGCCGAGCCCGATGGCTGGCTCGAGATCCTCGGCTCGGGCATGGTCCACCGGAAAGTCATCGAAGCCTGCGGGCTCGACCCCGACGAATGGCAGGGGTTCGCGTTCGGCTGCGGGATCGACCGCCTCGCGATGCTCAAATACGGCATGGACGACCTCCGCCCGTTCTTCGACGGCGATATCCGCTGGCTCAAGCATTACGGCTTTTCGAGCCTCGACGTCCCCACCTTGTCCGGCGGAGTCGGCGCATGAAGTTCACCCTCAGCTGGCTCAAGCAGCACCTCGAAACGACCGCCATGCTCGACCAGATCGTCGAGGCGCTCACCCGCATCGGCCTCGAAGTGGAAAGCGTCGAGAACCCCGGCGAGAAGCTCGCCGCGTTCAAGATCGCCAAGATCCTCACCGCCGAACGCCACCCGCAGGCCGACAAGCTACAGATCCTGTCGGTCGACGCCGGTAACGGCCCGCTCCAAGTCGTCTGCGGCGCGCCCAACGCCCGCGCCGGCCTGGTCGGCGTGTTCGGGGCGCCCGGTGCGTACGTCCCCGGCCTCGACGTCACGCTCAAGCTCGCCAGCATACGCGGGGTCGAGTCCAACGGCATGATGTGCTCGACGCGCGAACTGGAACTTGGTGAGGATCACGACGGCATCATCGAACTGCCCGAAGACGCGCCGATCGGCACGCCGTACCCCGACTATGCCGGCCTCACCGACTCGGTCATCGACGTGGCGATCACCCCCAACCGCCAGGACTGCATGGGCGTCCGCGGCATCGCCCGAGACCTCGCCGCCGCCGGCCTCGGCACGCTCACGCCACTGGTCATTCCCGCCTCCACCCCCTCCGTCATCCCGGCGGAGGCCGGGACCCAAGGTGCGGCAGGGGCAGACGGCGAACTCGATCCCCGCCGTCGCGGCAATGACGGAGCAACGACTGGATCCGGACCCGATGTCGCAACCCTAGACCCAGAAGGCTGCCCCGCCTTCTTCGCCCAGACCGTCACCGGCGTGACCAACGGCGACTCCCCCGAGTGGATGCGCCGCAGCCTGCTCGCGATCGGCCAGAAGCCCATCTCCGCGCTCGTCGACATCACCAACTATCTGATGATCGACCTCGGCCGTCCGCTGCACGTCTACGACCGCGCCAAACTCTCCGGCGGCCTCGTCGCGCGGAAAGCCAAGGACGGCGAACAGGTCGTAGCCCTCAACGGCAAGACGTACACGCTCGACGCGACCATGACCGTCATCGCCGACGACGCGGCCGTGCACGACATCGGCGGCATCATGGGCGGCGAGCATTCGGGCGTCTCCGCGGCCACCACCGACGTGCTGATCGAATGCGCCTATTTCGATCCCGACCATATCGCGCGCACCGGCCAGAAGCTCACGCTCACCTCCGACGCGCGCAGCCGGTTCGAACGCGGCGTCGATCCGGCGTTCCTCGACGACGGCCTCGCGATCGCCACCGCGCTCGTCCTCCACATCTGCGGCGGCACGGCCAGCGACGTCACCCGCTCGGGCGAACCCCCGCTCGAGCCCCGCGTGATCCACTACGACCCACGCCTCAGCGCAGACCTAGGTGGCCTCCACGTCGCCCCCGAACGCCAGGCGCGCACGCTGCTGTCGCTCGGCTTCACGATCGGTGCGATCAAGAGCGCGGATGCGTTCAGCGATGCGCTGTTCTCGACGATC
>JAJNQF010000414.1 GCA_021154945.1 Sphingomonas sp. | reverse complement strand
GCGGTTGGCGCGTCGGCTGTTCGAGGAACTGGCCGCGGGCACCTATGCGATCGGCGATCGGCTTCCGGCGGAGCGCGAACTCGCGATCGACTATGGCGCCAGTCGGCCGGCGGTGCGCGAGGCCCTTATCGCGCTGGAGGTACAGGGTTTCATCGAAGTCCGTGTCGGCTCGGGCGCGTATGTTTGTCGCTTGCCGGGGCAGGGTGAGGAGCCGGGTTTCGCGATCACCGCGTTCGAACTGACCGAAGCGCGCATCATGTTCGAGGGCGAAGCTGCGGCGCTGGCGGCGGTGCAGATCACCGACGCCGAGGTGGATCACCTGGATGCTCTTGTCGAGGCGATGACCACCGAGAATTTGCTCGTCGAGGTCACCGAGGTCGCCGATCGCGATTTTCACATGGCGATCGCGAAGGCGACCCGGAATGCGGGTGTCGTCAGGACGATCGAGGATCTATGGCATCTGCGTTCGACATCGCCCGAATGCGCGCTCCTCCATGCGAAGGCGCGCGATGCCAAGGTTCGTCCGGTCGTGGCCGAACACGCTGCGATCGTCGATGCGTTGCGTGCGCGCGACGCGGCGGGAGCACGTGCGGCGATGCGGGCGCATCTGACGTCGGTGATGGATCATCTCCTTTTCAGGACCGAGGAGATGGCAATGGAGGAGGCTCGGCGTGCCCTTGCGACCACCCGTCAGCGATATGGCGGCAGTGCGCACGCCTGACGCTGCGTCGCGCTGCCGAACTTAAGAAGTTGTCAGACCAATTTGGCGGCTGCTATCGACATTTTTACTGGTTCCGCGTCCAGACGCGGCATTGAACGGGACGAGGACACCGAACAGATGATGATGACCCAGACCATGCGATGGTTTGGCCCGAACGATCCGGTGCCCCTCCATGCGATCCGCCAGGCCGGTGCCACCGGGATCGTCACTGCGCTGCATGAGGTTGCCAATGGCGACGTATGGACCGCCGACCTGATCGCCGCGCGCAAGGCCGTCATCGAAGACGCGGGCCTGGAGTGGAAGGTCGTCGAGAGCCTTCCCGTAGCCGAGGCATTGAAGACGCGCTCGGGCGACTGGGCGCGGCTGATCGAGGCGTATGTCGCCAGCCTGCGAAATCTCGCGGCGCAGGGCATCGATGTGGTGACGTACAATTTCATGCCGCTGCTCGACTGGACGCGGACCGACCTGGCCTGGACCTTGCCCGACGGCGCCCGCGCGCTTCGGTTCGAACTGCACGCACTGGCTGCCTACGACGTCCACATCCTGCGCCGTCCCCATGCCGAACGCGATTATGCGCCGCAGGTCGTTGCGATCGCCGCCGAGCGGTTTGCGGCGATGGACGACGAGGCGCGTACGACGCTGGAGCGGACGATCATCGCAGGCCTGCCGGGCAGCGAAGAGAGCTTCAGTTCGCCGCAATTGCTCGAACAGATCGAAACATATGCCGACATCGATGCAGCGCAGTTGCGCGCCAATCATGTCGCCTTCCTCGAGGCGGTCTGTCCCGTTGCCGAGGCCGAGGGTATCCGGCTGGTGGTGCATCCCGACGATCCGCCGTTCCCGATCTTCGGCCTGCCGCGCGTGGTCAGCACCGAAGCCGATGTGCGCGCGCTGTTCGAAGCGGTACCGTCGGCAGCCAATGGCCTGTGCTTCTGCAGCGGCTCGTTCGGTGCTCGCGCCGACAATGACTTGCCCGGCATGGTTCGGCGGCTGGGCGACAGGATCGGCTTCGTGCATCTGCGATCGGTGCAGCGCGAGCCCGACGGCGCGTTTCACGAAGCAGCGCATCTGCAAGGTGATGCGAACATGCCGGCGATCTTGACCGAACTGGCCACCGTGCAGGCGCGGACCGGTCGTTCGCTGCCGATGCGCCCGGATCACGGTCACCAGATGGCCGACGATCTGACGAAGCGCACCAACCCGGGTTATTCGTTGATCGGGCGTCTGCGGGGGCTCGCCGAACTGCGCGGGTTGGAGCTGGGTCTGGCGTATGGGCATGGCCGGGACTGACCGAGCAGTTGGCAAGCTAACGCCGAGACCAAATAGCTGTTCAGTCCTTCTTTAGAATGGTCAGCGCCGCGTCTTGGTGCGCGATATAGCTGTCGAGCGCGCTCGCGGCGTTGAGCATGTGCGCGCGCATACGGCGGGCGGCGGTGTCGCCGTCGCCTTCGGCGATCGCGCGCATCACCGCATCGTGTTCGGCGCGCGAACTGGCGAGGCGCTGGTCCTGGCGGAGTTGCATGCGGCGGAACGCGTTGAGACGCGTGCGGACCGCGATCGCCTGGTCGGCGAGGAAGTCGTTGTGCGCGGCGCGGTAGATCGCCTCGTGGAACTCGCGGTTGAGCGCATCATACGCATCGACGTCGCCCGCCTCGACCGCGGACTCGCTCGCCTCGTGGATGCGGAGCAGCCGGCTGCGTTCGAGCGGCGTGATGCGGTAGGTGGCGAGACGGACGCACACCGCCTCGATCTCGGCCATCGTCTCGAACATGTCCATCACCTCCTCGGCGGTGACGTGGCGGACGATGACGCCGCGGCGCGGGCGGACCTCGACCATGCCGCTGGTGGCCAACTGCCGCAGCGCCTCGCGGACCGGCGTGCGCGAGGCCCCGTACCGATCGGCCAGTTGCTGTTCGTCGAGCATCGTGCCGGGCGCCAGTTCACCCGACGAGATCGCGTCGGTCAGCGCGTTGCGGATCCGATCCGACAACAGCCCGGTGTCTTCGATGTCGATAACGCCCACGGTTCTTCAGCCCCCCACGATCGCGCGGACGATCAGGTACAGGATCGACGGCGCCACCAGACAGCCTAGCCCGGTATGGAAGGTCGCGGTCAAGGCGCCATAGGGGACAAGCCGTCGATCGGTGGCGGCGAGCCCGCCCGACACGCCGCTGACCGTGCCCATCAGCCCGCCGAACACCATCGCGCTGCGCGGATTGTTGAGGCCGATCACCCCGGCGACCAGGGGAGTACCGACCATCACCATCACCGCCTTGAACACGCCGGTCGCGATCGACAGCGCGATGACCGGCGAACTCGCGCCGATCGCCGCACCCGTCACGGGCCCGACGATATAGGTGACCGCACCCGCGCCGATCGTGGTCATCGACACCGCGTCGGTATAGCCGAACGACGCCGCCACCAGCGCGCCGACGATGAATGGCAACACCGTGCCGAGCAGCAGCGCGACGACGCCGATCAGCCCCGCCTTCTTCGCCTGTTCGACATCGACCTCACAGGCGGTGGCGACGATCGCGAAGTCGCGCAGCATCGCGCCACCCATCAGGCCGATCCCCGCGAGCATCGGCAAATCGGCCAGCCCCTTGTGCCTTCCGGTCGCGATCCCCCCCCAGAAGGCGAGCGCGAGACCGATCAGGATCGCGATCGCCGAACCATGGACTCGGCCCATCGTCAGCTTGGCAGACAGCATGTTCGACAGCCACATGACGATGCCAACGACCGCGAACGCGGTGAGCAGCGCGTTGGCGGTCAGCACCTTGGTGATCATTTCCATGTCGGTGCGCCTCAGTGCTGGGTTGCAGGGGAGGGGGCCAGCGCGGCTTCGGCCTCGCGGGCTTCGCGCGCCTCGATCTCGTCCATCGTCTCGGGCGTACCCGACAGGCGGCTGATGAGTGCGACCGCGCTGAAACATACCAGCAGCGCGCCGACGCCGGCGATCAGCACAACCGGCCCGCCCTCGACTGCGGCGACGACGTCCTGTTGGGCCGCCATCGCGACGACGATCGGGATATACAGCGCCCCCCAGAAGCCGATCCCGCGCGAGACGCCCTCGACATAACGGCCGCGCGACTTCAGCCACATCCGCGCGGCGATCAGCAGGATCATCGCGATACCGACCCCGCCGACGTTCGCCTTCACGCCGAGCAGCGCGCCGAGGCCTTCGCCGAGCAATTGCCCGATCAACGTGCAGATCGCGAGCAGCGCGACTCCGGCGATCATGCGTCGCGTCCTGGAATGGGAGCGGGGACGGGTAGGGACTGGCTCATGGCGTATCCTCTCACTGTATTCTATCTATCGTCTTATACCTGTTTAAGTATGCACAGGGTTGCGTTTGGAGCAATAGAGAATACAAAGAGCGTAGAATGAGCGTCAGGAGACGATGCGTGCGGCAGTGGAATACGCGAAAGGCTTTGCGCGAGGCGCGGATCGCGGCCGGGGCGAGCTTCGCCACCGGCAAGCTGGTCGATCCCGAAACGCTGGTCGATTTCCTCGAGGCGGTGCTGCGGCCCGGCGACCGCGTCTGTCTGGAGGGCGACAACCAGAAACAGGCGGATGTGCTGGCCAAGGGGCTGGCGGCGATGGATCCGGCGCGGATCCACGACCTGCACATGGTCCAATCGGGCGTGGTGCTGCCCGAGCATCTCGACGTGTTCGACAGCGGCATCGCGAAGCGGCTCGACTTCTCCTATTCGGGCCCGCAATCGGCCCGGATCGCGAAGATGCTGTTCGGCGGCCAGATCGAGTTGGGCGCGATCCACACCTATCTCGAACTGTTCGCGCGGTATTTCGTCGATCTGACGCCACAGGTCGCGCTGATCGCCGCGGTCAGCGCGGATCGCCACGGCAATCTCTATACCGGCCCCAATACCGAGGACACGCCGACCGTAGTCGAGGCGACCAGCTTCGGCAGCGGGCTGGTAATCGCGCAGGTCGGGTCGATCGTCGACACGTTGCCGCGCGTCGACATCCCCGGCGATCAGGTCCATTTCGTGCTCGACGCAGGCAAGCCCTTCTATGTCGAGCCGCTGTTCACGCGCGATCCGGCGGCGATGACCGAGACGCAGATCCTGACCGCGATGATGGCGATCAAGGGCCTGTATCAACCGTATGGCGTGCGCCGGCTGAACCACGGCATCGGCTTCAACACCGCGGCGATCGAGCTGTTGTTGCCGACCTATGGCGAAAAGCTCGGGCTGAAGGGCAAGATCTGCACGCACTGGGCGCTCAACCCGCATCCGACGATGATCCCGGCGATCGAGGCGGGCTGGGTCGAGCAGGTGCATTGCTTCGGGTCGGAAGTCGGCATGGAGGATTACCTCGCCGCGCGGCCCGACATCTTCTTCACCGGCCCCGACGGATCGCTCCGCTCGAACCGCGCCTTCAGCCAGACCGCGGGGCTGTATGCGTGCGACATGTTCATCGGCTCTACGCTTCAGATCGACCTTGCCGGGCATAGCTCGACGATCACCGCGAACCGGATCGCGGGCTTTGGCGGCGCGCCCAACATGGGGTCGGACGCGCGGGGTCGGCGACATCCGAGCGCGCCTTGGCTCCAGGCAGGGGCGGAGGCCGATCCGGATACCGCGGCACCCTTGAGGCGTGGACGGAAACTCGTGGTGCAGATCGGCGAGACGTTCGGCGAGAGCAATGCGCCGTTGTTCGTCGAGAAGCTCGGCGCGCTCGAGCTCGCGGAAAAGCTCGATCTCGATCTGGCGCCGATCATGGTCTATGCCGACGACACCACGCACATCGTCACCGAGGAGGGCATCGCCAACCTGTTGCTGTGTCGCACCGCCGACGAGCGCGAGCAGGCGATCCGCGGCGTGGCGGGCTTCACCGAGATCGGGCGTGGGCGAGATAAAGCGATGGTAGAGCGCTTGCGTGCGCGAAAGATCATCCAGCGGCCCGAGGATCTCGGCATCGATCCGCTCGACGCGAACCGGAACATGCTCGCCGCACGATCGATCAAGGATCTCATGCTCGCCTCGGGCGGGCTCTACCGGCCGCCGAGCCGGTTCCGGAACTGGTAGGAGACGCGCACATGGAAATTCTCCACTTCGATATCGCCGCGCCGACCCCGGCAGGCGGCACGCGAAAAATGGCGCTGGTCGGCGTCGTCGCGTCGGGCAATCTCGAGGTGCTGGTCGAGCGCGGCGATGCACCCGATCGGTGCGCGATCGAGATCAGCACCGCGGCGCACGGTTTTCGCGATCTGTGGGACGCGGTGGTCGCCGATTTCGTTGGGCGTCGTGCGGCCGGCGGCTTGCGGATCGCGATCAACGACGGCGGCGCGCGACCTGACACCGTGTCGCTGCGGCTCGCCCAGGGCGTCCGCATGATCGAGGAGCCCGAGGCATGAGCAATTTTCGGCAGAGCTGGTACGAGGCCAGCGCACGCGAACGGATCGCGGCGCTGGTCGATACCGGCAGCTTTGCGGAGTTCGTCGGGCCGGAACAGCGCGAGACGAGCCCGCACCTGGGCATCTTCGACCTGCCCGCGCAGTTCGACGACGGGATCGTGGTCGGCAGCGCGACGCTCGACGGCGCGCCGATCCTAGTTGCGGCGCAGGAGGGCCGCTTCATGGGCGGTGCATTCGGCGAGGTGCACGGCGCCAAGCTGACCGGATTGTTGCGCGCGGCCAAGGCGCTCGGGCGCGACGTGGTGATCGCGTTCGACACCGGCGGCGTGCGCTTGCAGGAGGCCAACGCCGGCGAGATCGCGATCGCCGAGATCATGCGCGCGGTCGCCGAAGCGCGGATGGCGGGCGTGCGGGTGGTCGGTCTGATCGGCGGGCGCGCCGGCTGTTACGGCGGCGGCGGGTTGATCGCGGGGTGCTGCTCGACGCTGATCGTGTCCGAACAGGGCCGCATCAGCGTGACCGGGCCCGAGGTGATCGAGACCAACATGGGCGTGGAAGAGTTCGACTCACGCGATCGCGCGCTGGTCTGGCGGACGATGGGTGGCAAGCATCGGACTTTGATCGGCGGCGCGGACGTGTTCGTCGAAGACGACGCGGCGGCATTCCGCGGCGCGGCGCGCGCGTCGCTGGCTGGGTCGGCTCGACCTCTGTCCGATCGGAGCGCCTCGCCCCACCCGTTCGCGCTGAGCGAAGTCGAAGCGCTTGGCTCGATCGACGGTGCTTCGACTTCGCTCGACACGAACGGGTGGGGGGAACGACCCTGTCTCGATCTAGATACTTTGGCGGCCGAGCAGGCACGGCTCGAACGGCGGATCGCGCGGTTTGGGGATGCAGCTGACGCGATCGACATCTGGCGCGCGCTCGGGATCGACGATCCGAAGGCGATCCCCGATATGCCTGCCGCCGCCTTCGCCACCCTTGCCGCCCAGTATCGGGAGAGCGCCGATGACGCCCGCTGAGATCCTCGCCTCGCTGTTTCCCGCCGGTCATTCGGTGGCTGCGGAGGATGATCTGTTGTTCGGCGAAGGGACATTGCCCGGTGGCGCGGTGGTCCACGTCGTCGGCGCCACCGCGCGCGCGCCGATCGGGATCGACCAGGCGATCCGACTGTCCGCTGCGGTGCTGGAGATCGTCCGGAACGACGATGCCGCGCCGATCCTGTTCCTCGTCGACAGCGCGAGCCAGCGGATGAGCCGCCGCGACGAATTGCTCGGGCTCAGCGAATATCTCGCGCACCTCGCCAAGTCGCTGCTGGTGGCGGAAGCGCGTGGCCACCGCACGATCGGGCTGCTCTATGGCGGTAGCGCGGCAGGCGCGTTCATCGCCACCGCGCTCGCCTGCGGGACTCTGGTCGCACTGCCCGGCGCGCATCCCGAGGTGATGGACCTCGCCTCGATGGCGCGCGTGACGAAACTGCCGATCGATGTGCTGGAAGCGAAGGCGAAGACCACGCCGGTCTTCGCACCCGGCCTCGACAATCTCGTCAGCGTTGGTGGCATCGCGGCAGTCTGGGATGCGGACGACAGTCTTGCGAACCAGTTGCAGGCGTTGCTGGCATGTCCGCGCGACGGTGACGATCGCGCCGCGCGGGGAGAGACGCGAGGCGGACGACCAAAATCCGCGCGTATCGCCGGTGAAGTCGCGGCGGCGGCGCAGGCGTAATGTTAGAGCGGCACCGGCTGGTCTATCTCGACCCGGCGCGCTGGGGCAAGATACTAGCCACCTATCCGACGCTTCAGGCGATGCCGATCGTGGCAGATTGGGTCGCAGCGAGACGTCCGCTGATCGCGCGTCGCCCGGTATGTGACGATGCAGCGGGACTGGTGCCGCTCGGCCTGCCGCTGCCGCCATCGGTCGGCAAGCAACGTCTGGCCTTTGCCGTACCGCCGGAGGCAATCCTGTCCGACGTGCCGCCGCCCTTGCTCGCGGACACGGTGCGGGGCGCCCCCATCGCGTGGCAGGAAACGATCGCCGCGTTCATCGCGCTGGATCCCGAGACGCGGTGCTTCGGCAGCCTGGCGTGGGCGCATCTGACCGGCTTGCCGTATCTGTCTGAAACGTCCGATCTGGATCTCGTCTGGCACGTCTCGACCGCCGACGCCGCTGCGCGGCTGGTTGCTGCACTGGCGCGGATCGACGCGGGGGCGCCGGTGCGGCTGGACGGCGAAATCGTGACGCCCACCGGGCTCGCGGTGCAATGGCGCGAGTTCGCGTCGGATGCGCCCGAGATGCTGGTGAAGGCCGCGGACGGCAACCGCATGATCGCGCGCACCGAGATGTTCGCATGACCGCGCTGGCCCGCCCGGCAACGGCGATCGACTGTGACGGCATCGCCCGGATCGCGACCGACTGCCTCAAGCTGGAAATCGCCACCTACCCCAAGCCCGGCCTCGTCAGCCCGGTCGATACCGGCGCGCATGACGACATGGACGCGGCGATGATGAACCGCAGCGCCGAGACGCTCGAACCGTTCTTCGCAAGGCTGGCCGATGCAGGCGCGGCCGGCGCGGGCATGGATCGGCTCCGCGCGATCGGGGTCGAGGCGGAGGTCGCCATGATGGCGGTGACCGGTGGCGTCAACACGCACCGCGGCGCGATCTTCGGGATGGGATTGCTCTGTGCAGCCGCGGGGTTTCGCGCCGCGTATCGCGCTTCCGGCACGTTGGGGGAGATCGTCGCGCACCGCTGGGGCGCCGAGATTTGCCGCGGGCCGGTGGCGCTGCACAGCCACGGCAGCACCGTCGCGCGCCGAGGCGGCGACCGGGTTTGCGTCCCTGTACGATATCGCGTTGCCCGCTCTCGCCGAAGCGCGACTGCTGACCGCGAACGGCGAGGCTCGCCGCGTCCATGCGCTGATGTCGCTGATCGTCGGGGTGGGGGACACCAACCTGCTTTATCGGGGTGGCACGGAAGGGCTGGCGTTCGCGGAGTCCCATGCCCGCGCGTTCCTCGCCTCGGGCAGCGTCGCGATCCCCGACTGGCGTGCGCGGGCGGTGGCGATGCACCAGGCCTTCACGGCACGGCGGCTCAGCCCTGGCGGGTGTGCCGACCTGCTCGCGATGGCACTATTCGTCGAAGCGCGCGGGGCGTGACTCTCGCTCTGCTCTGCTCGGGACAGGGGCGGCAGGATCGGGCGATGCTCGATCTGTTCGCAGACGATCCGCGTGCGGCGTCGATTCTGGCGGAGGCCAGCACGCTGCTGGGTCAGGACATCCGGACCCTGCTAAGCCATGCCCCCGACTCCGCGCTGTTCGCAAACCGGACGAGCCAAATCCTCTGCGTGACCCGCGGCCTCATTGCGGCTGCCTGCGTGGCGCCGACGGCGCCGTTCGTCATCGCTGGGTATAGCGTCGGCGAGATGACCGCATGGGGAGTCGCCGGGATCTGGTCTTCCGAGCACACCCTGCGACTGACGGCGGTTCGCGCCGAGGCGATGGATGCGGCGAGCGGGGCGGACGACGGGCTGGGCTTCGTTCGCGGGCTGGCACGCGAGCATGTTCAAGCGCTGGTGACCCGGTTCGACTGTGCGATCGCGATCATCAACCCGGACCTTATGTTCGTCATCGGCGGTGAGCATCGGCAGGTCGAGCGATGTTGTGCAGCCGCACTGGGAGAAGGAGCGGTGGCGGCAAGACCGATCGCCGTGCATGTCGCCTCGCATACCCCGCGCCTCGCGGCGGCCGTCGCGGTGTTTCGCAAGCAGCTCGACGGCGGTGAACCCGCCCGGCCGACCCGCGGACGAACCTTGATCGGCGCGGCTGACGCCTCGATCGTGCGCGGTGCAAGCGGCGTTGCGGGGCTGGCGGAGCAGGTCGCCACGACCATCGACTGGGCCGCGGTACTAGAAGCGCTGGTCGAGCGCGGTGTCGACCGGGTACTCGAACTCGGTCCGGGCACCGCGCTTGCCGACATGATGCGCGCCCGCTATCCGACGGTCGAAGCCCGCTGCGTCGACAACTTCCGTAGCCAGGCCGGCATCACGGACTGGCTCGCGCGCTGACCAAGCCCGAGCGGTACTCGCTGGCGAACCGGCGTTACTGTACCGCCCGAAGCGGCCCCGCCCGGATCGTCCGGGCGGAGTGGGCTTCAGCGTTCGGATCAGAAGCGGACGCCCATCGCATAGGCCACCTGATGCCGGGTCGGCTTCAGGCTGGCGGTCGCACCGTCGAGTGCCGCCGATACGCGACCGTATTTGGTGTAGATATACTCCAGACGTCCATAGACGCCGCCGGTGATCGCCGCCTCGACGCCGCCGCCGACATGGAAACCGTCGAAGTTGCGATGTTCGTTCTGGTCGGCGAGGATCAGTTCATAGTCCCGATAGTCGACCGAAACACGGCCGTTCGAATAGCCACCCTTGCCGTACAGCAGAAACGAATCACCGACGACGGTACCGATGCGGGCACCGGCGGTGATGTTGCGGCCGGCGCGGACGCACAGACGATCTTCACCGTAAAGTTCGCCGCAGGCCTTGGTCGTGGAGCCATCGATGCCCGCATAGGCGCCGATCACCAAATTGCCGTTCGTGCGGGCGTCGTAGCCGATCTCTCCGCCATAGGTCACGCCGCTCTTGCCCGCGCTTCGGCTGATGCTGTCGACGCCATCGGACAAAGTGACGCGAACATCCGGATGATCCCAACCGGCCCGAAGTTCGATCCGGGGGCCGTCGAACGATGGTACGATGTCCTGGGCAAAGGCAGACGTAGAAATACAAGCCACCATAACGGCAGCTGCCGACGCAACGATCTTCATGAAATACTCCCGCAGCCGGCGCGATCGCCGGCTTGCCTCCAAAGAGCGGAATTTCGTTAAGAAGCCTTTATAGTGCGACCAATCTCGATCTATTTCCCGGAGCCGGGAGGTTCCTCAGCGATACCAGGCGTAGGGACCGACCACCGTACCGACGAACCCGCCCGCCGCCTTCGTACTCAGGAACCGGACGTCGACGTTCTCGGCCAGCGTGCTTTTTCCGACGGCAGTCTGGTAGTCGAAGGCCATGCGATCCTTGTCGGCGCGGATCGTCAGCGTGACCGGCCCTTTGGTTGCAGGCGCGGAAGCGATCATCCGCTCCGTCCCCTTGTCGCTGGCGTAGAGTGCCACCACCGGCTTGCCCGCGATCCGCGTCGTGCCGAAGAAGAGGTAGTTCAGGTCGCTTTGCATCGCGACGAGGCCTGCGCGGTCGCCGTCGGTGTCGGGCGAGAATTGCAGCGTCGTGGAGATGGTTGCGACGTGATGCTGCTGGCGCCGCCCCACGAACGCAGGAACACCCTTCAGGTCGCCGATCGAGGTGCCGTGACCGAGCACGAGGTCGCCGCGATCGAGCCGGTAGAACGGCGTCTTCGGCGTTCGTACGCCGACCCACTGCATCCCCAGCGTGCTGCCGTCGAAGTCGTCGACATAACCGAAGTCGCCGCTGGTCGGTATCGGGCCAGGCGCGCTCATGGGCAGCCGCGGCTTCGTCCCGACGAACGGTATCGGTTGTCCCTTGGGCAGGATGATCGGCCATCCGTCTTTCCACGTTACCGGCAGGAGGAACGTCTCGCGGCCGATATTGTAATAGTCGCCCTCGTACGGACGGACGCCCAGGAAGGTCGCATACCAGTCGCCACGCTGCGTCTGCACCAGCGTGGCGTGGCCCGCCGAGGTGATCGGATTCGGGCGGGCAGGGTCGAGATCGCGCTGCGTCAGGATCGGATTGTCGGCGTACGGCACGAACGGCCCGCGCAGGGACTTGGATCGCAGCACGACCTGCGAATGGTTGACGCTGGTGCCGCCCTCCGCCGCGGTCAGGTAATAATAGCCGTCCTGGCGGAAGATGTGCGGGCCCTCGATCCAGACCGGCTTCTTGGAAATGTCGACGCCGCCGTTGATCAGTTGCGTGCTGTCGCCGACCATCTTACCTGCACGCCAGTCATATTCCTGAATCCAGATCGCCCGGTGGCCGTCATAGCGCGGCGGCTCGGCGGGCGCGCGGTTGTTGACGATATAGGCCTTGTCGCCTTCCCCATAGATCGACGGGTCGATGCCTTCGAACGGCAGCCATGTCGGGTTCGACCACGGCCCCGCGGGGTTCTTCGCGGTGATGACGAAATTGCCTTTGCACTCGACGCAGGTGTTGACGATGTAGAACACGCCGTCGTGATACGAGATGTCGGGTGCGAACACCGCCTGAGACGTCCGCATGCCGGTGAAGTCGAGCTGTTCGGGCCGGTCGATCGCATTGCCGATCTGCGTCCAGTTCACCAGGTCCTTCGACCGGAAGATCGGCAGGCCTGGATAATGCGCGAACGACGACAGGACGAGGTAATAATCGTCGCCGACCCGCGTCACCGAAGGATCGGGATAATAGCCGGACAGGATCGGGTTGCGGTACTGGTTCGGCCCGACGGTCACCTTCTCCTGGGCGTGGCCGTCATAGCTGAAGCGGCTGAACCGCGGCGCATCGCTGGCCGCGGCGGGCGGTGCGAGGGCGGCACCCGAGAGCAACAGGGCAAGCGTGTGAAGTTTCATGATGGTCCTCATCGAACGGCGCCCGCGCGCACGGTTGCGGTCGGCTTTGCGCTGGCGGAGCGATTGGCGAGATCCTGCGCGGCGAGCGCGAGTTCGATCCACATCGCGCCCTCGGGAATGACGTATTCGTTCTCACCCCAGAAGAACGGCCAATCCTCGTGGTTCTCGGGCAGGTCCGGCTTGACGATCAGCACGCCCGGCACGACGCCGCCGGCGATGAACGAGAAGTCCGCGCGGTTGTTGCCGTACGCGACCTCCTTCGACACGGTGCCGACGCCCGATACGAACGATAGGTCGGACGCGGGGTGATGCCCCACCAGGAATTCCAGACCGCGAAACACCGCGTCGGCGGGCATGATCTCCGGAAACGCCGTGTGCAGCGCATAGGCGTTGAGCGCGGTTCCCAGCACGGTGCCGCTGCCCGCCCAGCCGCCGGTGGTGATCGGCACGCCGAACGGGTTGGCCTTCGCCGCCGCAGCCGTTGAAGCCGCATAGGCGCGGACCGCCGGGACCATGCCGTCGCGGTAGGCGGGCGGCATGAACGGGATCGCGGCCACGGCATCCCGCAGCGTGAAGGCGAAGCGCTTCTCCATTGCGGGCCATAGCGACTGGACGGCGGCGGCATAGCGCGGGTCGCGGGTGGACCGCAGCAGTTCGACGGCGGCGGAGAATTGCTCGGCCTCCAGCGGCCCACCGGTCGTGTTGCCGTGCTGGTACAGATCGGGCGCGTGCGACTGTTCCTCGGCCCAGGTCCGCGTCGCGATATCGAGCGCCTTTTTCGACAGGGCAGGGTCGACGTCGGCCAGCGCGCGCGAGGCCGCGGCAAGTCCCGCGATCGATCCATAGTTGAGCGCGGACGCCTTGGTCGTGAACGCCCAGCGATCGTCGGGCGTACCGCTGCGTCCGCCCTTTTCCTCGCCGAGCTTCAGCGTCGGATCGTAGACCAGCCCGTCGGTCTTCGTCGATGCGTCGCCGAGATGGGTATATTGCGCGACGTCGGGCTCGACGATGCCGTGGATCGCATGGCCGACCGCATCGAACTGCGCGATCAGTTGCAGCGTGCCGTGGCGGATCTGCTGGACGAGATCGGGCGTGCCATCGGGAACGTGCATCTCGGTCTTGCGCCGCGTCCAGTCGATCGCGGTGGTGTCGCGCGTCGGATGCCAGCGCTCCCAGCTGTCGACCAGTGACCGGATCACCTGATATTGCGACTGGGTGCGGATGTCGTAGTCGCCCGCGTCGAACCATCCGCCGACCGCTAGGCCCGGTATGTGTTCGCCCGGCTTGAACTTCGTGTCGGTGGTCGGCCCCTGCGCGTAGAGATCGATATGCTCATGGTTCACGGGTGCCTGGCGCGCATCGTCGCGGTGTGCGTCGCCGTGCCAGACCCGGTAGCCTTCGTTGACGAACATGTGGTCCATCGCAACCGGAAAATAGACGTCGAGCGTCGGATGCCACGCGCCCGCATAGGCATCGGCGGCGATCCGGAACGGCGCGGTGCGGGTCGCTCCATATTCGAGCACATAGGTGCCGGGCTGCCGGACCGCGCTGAAATCGAGCTGCAGATAGGTATAACGCAAATATTCGCCCCAGCGCTTGGCCGGCGCGGTGCGGATCGGCGTCATGCTGCCGTCCGCACCGACGCGGAGCAGGCGTGCGGGGAATGCACGGCGATCGTTGCGGTCGAGTTCGATCGTCGCGACCTTCCGCGCATCCGGTGCGTAGCCGAGCTGCGAATGCGCGATCACCGGAGGACGCAGCCAGCCGGGAACGCTGTTCGGCTGGATCGTCCATTCGAGGACCGTGCCGGTGCGTCCAGCGGGCAGCAGCGACCTGAGCACGAACCAGCCGTTCTGCGCCTGGTTGCGACCGTCGAACAACTGCACTTCGGCGGTGGACCGTATCGTCACGCGCCGGGCAGAATCCTCCGGCGCGAGCACAAAGTGGGTGCCCTTGGCGATCGCGGTCGGTTCGGCGCCGGGCCCTTCGGCACGGCCGCTTGCGGCGTTGCGCTCGGGCGTCGCGATCATCGTATCGGCGGGATAGATCGGGAAGGTGCCGGTGGCGTCGTCCGCCATATAGCTGTGATGGAAATAGGC
>JAJNQF010000408.1 GCA_021154945.1 Sphingomonas sp. | reverse complement strand
AGACCGAGGCATCGGGGCGGGCGATCGGCGCCATGGCGCGCCATGGCAGTACGGCGGCGCCGATGCCGATCGCGGCCGCGCACAGGGCTGCGGCAGTCGCGTACACGCTGCGACGTCCGACAAAGGGATTGCGCCACCTGTTCGTGTCAGGCTGCGACGCCGGCAGCGGCAACGCTTCCGGTGCAGGTTGCGCCTCGCCGCGCAGCCCCCGCAGGATGCGCTCCGGCGTGAATGGCAGCTCGCGAAAGCGCACCCCGGTCGCATCAAAGATCGCGTTGGCGATGGCCGCCGCGCTCGGAACGGAGGCGGATTCCCCGACGCCGAGCGGCGGCTGGTCCTGCCGCGGCAGCATCAGCACGTCGATCTCGGGCACCTCGGGGAATTTGATGATGGGGTAGGCGCCCCATTCGCGCGCCGTCACGGAGGTGCGATCGAACGAGACTTCCTCCATCAGGGCCCGGCTGGTCGACTGGATGACGTTGCCGTGGATCTGGTGGCGGACGCCGTCCGGATTGATCATCAGGCCGGAATCCTGCCCGGCGACCACGCGCGTCACGCTGACATCGCCGGTCGCCTTGTTGACCGCGAAGTCGGCGATCCAGGCCGACCACGCCGCGCCGTAGCCGGGAAACTTGCTGTGGACATAGAGCGCATAGGCGAAGCCGCGCCCGCGCACGATGTCGCCCTCGGCTTCCGGCTCCTGCCGTACCGGCCGCGGCTTCCAGCCCGCGCGCTCGGCGACTGCATTCACAAGGTCGATAGCGCGGGGGTCCTTCAGGTAGCGCAGGCGATATTCGATCGGGTCGACGCCAGCCTCGCTGGCGCACTCGTCGATGAAGGATTCGTGCGCCAAAGTATTTGGCCGCGCCGAGACGCCACGCAGCCAGGACGCGCGCACGATCGGCGGCATGTCGTTGGCCACCACGCGCAGGTTCTCGTAGTCGTAGGGCGGGATCGCGGTGCGGTCGCCCATTTCGAAAACAACCGGCGTGTGCGGGATGGCGCCGGTCAAGAGCAGCGTCAGCGTCGGCGCGCCGTTCGAGGGATAACGCGTGGCAAAATCGTAACCGGCGACGCTGCCGTCGGCGTTCAATCCGCCGTTGACGTCCATCAGCTGTGCGGTGCCCTTGGGCTCCCACGCGTGCTCCTGTTCGCGCGTCAACTGCACGCGGACCGGCCGGCCGACGGCGCGCGACAGCAGCACCGCGTCGGCGGAAACGTCATCGGCGCAGTTGCGGCCGTAGCAGCCGGCGGCCTCCATCCGGATCACCTCGATCTCGGCTTCGCGACGATGGATCAGCCGTGCCAGCTCGGTGCGCAGGTGGTGCGGGTTCTGGGTGCCGGACCAGACCCGGGTCAGATCCTCCTGATAATCGGCAACCGCGCAGGACGGACCGATCGAGGCGTGCATCTGGTACGGCCAGACATAGGTCCGCGGCATCGGCTTGGCGGCGCCCGCGATCGCCGCATCGACGTTGCCCTTGTCGATCAGCGTCCGCGGTGTCGACGGATTGGCGCGCAGCGCGGTTTCGATGTCCTTCAGGTCGGGCAGTGTCGGCACCGGCTTCCAGGTCACCTTGAGCCGGGCGGCCGCCTTGATCGCATTCTCCTCGCGCTCGGCGACGACGCCGACGAAGTCGCCGATGCTGACGACGGCGACGAGTCCGGGGATGTCGCGCACCGAGGACTCGTCGACCGCGATCAGGCTGTTGCCGATGAAGTCGCCGACATCGACGCCGGCATAGGGTGGACGCACGACGCGGCCATGCAGCATGCCGGACACGCGCATATCGTGAACGTAGACGAGTTCACCGGTCGCCTTTGCCGGCAGATCGACGCGCGGCACGGATTGGCCGACGATGCTGTAGGCCCCGGCGGACTTTACCGGCACATCATCGGCCAGTTCCAGCTGGATGGTCTCGCCCGCGATCAGTTCGCCGTAGCTGACGCTGCGATTGTCCTTGCCGCGGATCAGGCCGTCCTCGATGACGAGATCCTCGACGGCATGCTCCAGCCGCTCCGCGGCGCGCGCGACCAAAAATTGCCTCGCCTGCGCCGCCGCCTTGCGCAGCGGCACCGCGGTGATCTGGATCGTTTCGCTGGCGATCGTCGCGCCTTGATTGGGGACGAGCGCGGTATCGCCCAGCACGACGACGACGCGCGCAAACGACACGTCCAGCTCTTCGGCGACAATCTGCCCGAGCGCGGTGCGGATGCCGGTGCCGAGATCGACATGGCCATTATAGGCGGTGACCGATCCGTCGGCGGTGATCCTGATGAAGGTCTCGAACTTGACCGCCTCGACGGGCGAGGCGGGACGTACCACCGAGAGCGCGCCTTGCAGCCGATTGTGATCTTGGCTCACGCCGGGATTTGCCATCACGCCTGCGCCTCGACGGCACGGCCCGCAGCGCGCATCGCCGCCCGCATGATTTCGATATGCGCGCCGCAGCGGCAGAGATGATGACGCAACGCTTCCATCACGTCGTCGTCCGTGGGGTTAGGCGAACGCAACAGCAGCGCCTTGGTCGCGATGATCATGCCGTTGAGGCAATAGCCGCATTGCGCAGCCTGTTCGGTAATGAAGGCCTGCTGCACCGGATCGGGATCCTCGCGCGAGCCGAGGCCTTCGAGCGTCACGATGTCGCGCCCGGCGCAGCCCTCGATCGGGATAACGCAGGAGCGCGCGGCAACGCCGTCGATCAGCACGGCACAGGCGCCGCATTCGCCGAGCCCGCAGCCGTATTTCGGTCCGTTCAGGGCGAGATCGTTGCGCAGCACGTACAGCAACGCGGTGTCGGGCGCGGCATCGACATCGCTGGTCTTGCCGTTGACGGTCAGGCGCATCATGCTCTGCGTCATGCTCCCCGGGGTCCTCGTTGCGCTGCAAAATCCTGCGCCGAGCGCTTCGAAAGATACCGTTTGTGTACAAACGTGCAAGCGGCGCGATCTCGCGCTGCAGCGCGTTGCCCGCTTTATGAACAACGGGGCGAGGCAAAT
>JAJNQF010000405.1 GCA_021154945.1 Sphingomonas sp. | reverse complement strand
CATCCACCAGCGCGCGGTCGTCTCCGGTCCCAACGAAGTCACGCTCGCCGACGGCAGCGTGAAGACGGCCGCGAAGATCCTGATCGCGGTCGGCGCGCATCCGCTGACCCCCGAGTTCCCCGGCTCGGAACACGGCATCACTTCGAACGAGGTCTTCCATCTCGACGACGTGCCGAAGCGCGTGCTGATTGCGGGCGCGGGCTATATCGCCAACGAGTTCGCCGGGATCTTCCACCAGTTCGGGGCGCACGTGACGTTGGTCAATCGGACCGACGTTATCCTGCGCGGCTATGACGAATCGATCCGCGACCGCCTGCTCCAGATCTCGATGAGCAAGGGCATCGATTTCCGCTTCAACGCCGCGTTCGAGAGCATCGAGAAGGACGAGGGCGGCTGCCTGACGGTTAGGATGAGCGGACACGAGCCGATCACCGTCGATCTCGTGATGTTCGCAACCGGTCGCCTGCCCAATACCAAGGGACTCGGCCTCGAGAGCGCGGGCGTGGAGATGGACGCGGTCGGTGCGGTGATCGTCGACGAGGACAACAAGTCGAGCTGCGACTCGATCTTTGCGGTCGGCGACGTCACCAACCGGATCCAGCTGACCCCGGTCGCGATCCGCGAGGGGCAGGCGTTCGCGGACACGTTCTTCGGCAGCAAGCCGACGCGCGTCGATTACGCCAACGTTCCCGCGGCGGTGTTCAGCCACCCGCCGATGGCCGGCGTCGGCATGACCGAATCGCAGGCCAAGCAGGCGCTGGGATCGGTGAAGGTCTACACGTCGGACTTCCGGCCGATGAAGAACGTGCTGGCAGGCCGCAACGAGCGTTCGCTCTACAAGATGATCTGCGATGGCGAGACCGACCGGGTGGTCGGCATCCACATGATCGGCCCGGATTGCCCGGAGATCCTGCAATCCGCTGCGGTGGCAGTGAAGGCCGGGCTGACCAAGGCCGATTTCGACGCGACCGTCGCACTGCATCCGACGATGGCGGAAGAATTAGTCCTTATGAAATAAGGGGTTCTCTGTTTCTCGGCGACCAAACGTCGAGACGATCACGGCTCTGATCGTCAGAGAGGAGATGTAACTACCCGCAACACCTTATGTTGTTGCGGAAATGACACGTCTTGTCGCGCAATGAGCACTGCACCCGGCAGAAGGGTGGATGCTGGCAGAAACGCGGCGTAAGCCCCCCGTCCCGGCATCATACGCAAACATGCGCGTCGCCGGGACCGTCTCCACGAGGAGCGGTTCGCGGGAGTGGATCAGGGCATGGAAGCGCGGGAAATCGCGACGCAGGATACCGACGGTCGGCGGATGTGCCGGCGGATCGGTGCGATGCGCACTCCGTCTGTCCCGATGTGCATTCCCTTCAGGGGACTTTGGGACATGAAGACGATGATGGCCACGGCGTTGCGCGCCGCACTGGCAACGACGACGATACTCGGCACTGCGGCGGCACTGGTTGCGCCCGCATCGGCGCAGACCACGACCGCGGCGATCCGCGGCCAGGTGCGCGACGCCGCCGGGGCGACGGTCGCCGGCGCGACCGTGGTCGCGGTCAATGACGGCACCAACCAGACCTTCCGCGCGACCACCAGCGCGACCGGCAGCTATGTGCTGAACGGCCTGCGCCCCGCCACTTACACGATCACGTTCACCGGTCCCGACGGCAAGATTTCGGCGCAGCGTATCTCGGTCGGCGTCGGCCAGTCCGCGACGCTCGACGCGGTGCTCGCGGCACCGACCGCGGCGGCCCCTGCTGCCGGCGCGACCGCCGAGGGTGGCACGACCACCGGTGGGGCCAACGAGGGCGGCGAGATCATCGTCACCGCGGGCAAGCTGGTCGAGACCAAGACCTCCGAAGTCGCCACCAACGTCAGCCAGGCGCAGATCCGTATCCTGCCGCAGGGCGATCGCAACTTCCTGACGTTCGCCGCGCTCGCACCGGGCGTGCGCTACAACGACAGCGAGACCAACAAGGGCATCACCGCAGGCGCCTCGCCCGCCAGCCAGGTCAACGTCTTCATCGACGGCACCAGCCTGAAGAGCCAGACGCTGGGCGGCATCGCCGGCCAGACCGACAGCCGCGGCAACCCGTTCGGGCAGCTCGCGGTCGGCGAATTCCGCGTGCTGACGCAGAACTACAAGGCCGAATACGAGCAAGCCGGGTCGGCGATCATCACCGCAATCACCAAATCGGGCACCAACGATTTCCACGGCGAGATGTTCGGCCAATATACCGATCGCAGCCTGACCGCCGCCAGCATCCTCGACGAGCGCGCCGGTCGCGGCAAACCGAAGTTCGAGCGCAAGCAATACGGCATCTCGCTCGGCGGCCCGATCATCAAGGACAAGCTGTTCTTCTTCGGCGCGTACGAAGGCAACGACCAGGATCGTGCATCGAGCGTCACGGTCGGCAACCCTACTCCGGAAAACCTGGCGCGCTTCGGCCAGTATGAAGGCACCTATGTCAGCCCGTATCGCGGCGATTTCTATTTCGGCAAGCTGACCTTCACGCCCGACGAGCGCCAGGTGTTCGACCTGTCGTTCAGCCGTCGCCAGGAAACCGACGTGTCGGGGTTCGGCGCGAATTTCGGATCGGCCAACATCGCGTATTCGGCGGCGGTCAACAAGATCAACAAGACCGACACCTACACGTACAAATGGACCTATACCGGCGACAGCTTCGTCAACGAATTCAACGCGACCTATCTCGACACGGTCTACAACCCGTCGTCGCTCAACCCCGACGATCCGAGCTTTCAATATGAGGGCGTGATCACCTTCGGCGGCAAGGATTCGACGCAGCGGATCAGCCAGCAGAGCTACACGCTGCGCGACGACCTGACGTATAACGGCCTTGCCAACCACGTGATCAAGGGCGGTATCCGCTTCGCGTTCCAGGATTACGACTTCACCAAGAACTTCTACGTCCAGCCGAACTACTTCTTCCAGACTGACGCGGCCCGAGGACTCGATTTCAGCTTCCCGGCACAGGCGCAGCTCGGCGTCGGCAATCCGCGGATCATCGCGTCGAACTCGCAGCTTGGCGTCTACCTGCAGGACGACTGGGACATCACCAGCAAGTTGCAGCTCAACATCGGCCTGCGCTGGGATTACGAAAGCAATCTGTTCAACAACAAATATCGCACCCCCGCCGCGGCGGTCGCGACGTTGAACGCGCTGCCCAAGACCGATTATTTCGACCCCGCGGACTACGTCACCGACGGCACCGATCGCCCGACGCGCAAGGACATGTTCCAGCCGCGGATCGGCTTCAGCTATGACTTCAACGACGACCAGCGCACCGTGCTGTTCGGCGGCTATGGCAAATATTTCGATCGTAACGTCTTCAACAACACGCTCGACGAGCAATTCCGCCTGCAATACCAGACCGGCGTCTTCTACTTCTCGCGCGATGGCCAGCCGCGCGACGGCAACCCGACCGTGGTCTGGAACGACAGCTATCTGACGCGTGATGGCCTGCTTGCGCTGCGGCAGACCGCGCAGACCGGCCTGCCGCAGCTTTTTGCCGTGAAGAACGATGCCAAGGCGCCATCGACCGACCAGTTCAGCCTTGGCCTGCGCCAGAAGTTCGGGATCTTCCGCGCATCGGTGACCGGGTCGTATGTTCGCGGGCAGAACGGCTACACGCACCTGTTCGCGACGCGCAATCCGGACGGATCGTGCTGCGATACGACGATCCCGCGCGCGAACGGCTTCAGCAACGTGCTGATCGGCTATGACGGGTTGCGGACGCGCTACAAGGCGCTGCTGGTGACGATCGACAAGGATTACACGGTTTCGTCGGGCTGGGGCTTCAACCTCGCCTACACGCTGTCGAAGGCGGAGCAGGACGGCGGCGATCTGTTCAGTCTCGATAAGGTCACGCCGGATCAATATGGCTGGCGGCCGATCG
>JAJNQF010000401.1 GCA_021154945.1 Sphingomonas sp. | reverse complement strand
GGCACCGCCGGCGGGAAGGAAGCGGAGCTGCTGCGAACACCAGCCCCGCCTTTCTCGCGTCTTAGTTAGCGCGCGGCACGCCACCGGTCTGACCGGCAGTCGTGGTTGCCGTGGCAGGCTTGGCCACGACCGGCTTGACGCCCGAAGCGGTGATCGGACGCACGGCACCGTTCGATGCCAAGAAGCCGAGCACGTCGTTCGAGAAGGCCGACAGGTCCTCTGCGATCGACTTGTTACGACGCTGCAGCCAGTTGTACGACAGCACGGCAGGAACCGCGACGACGAGACCCAGTGCGGTCATGATCAGCGCTTCACCGACCGGCCCTGCGACCTTGTCGATCGATGCCTGACCCGATGCCCCGATCTTCACGAGTGCGCGGTAGATGCCGATAACCGTACCGAACAGACCGATGAACGGCGAAACCGAACCGACCGTTGCGAGGAAGGCGAGACCGCCACCCAGCTTCGAGTTGATCGCAGCTTCCGAACGCGCGAGCGAACCGTGCAGCCAGTCATGGGCCTCGACCGGATCGGTCAGCTTCGAATGCTGTTCCTGAGCGGCCAGACCGTCGTCGACGATCTGCTTGTAGGCCGAGTTCTTCTCGAGCTTGGCCGAACCTTCGCGAAGGCTGTTCGACGACCAGAAGGCCTGACGGACGCGCTTGCCCTGACCGATGATCTTCTGCTGCTCGAACAGCTTCGAGAACAGGATGTAGAACGACACGACCGACATCAGCACGAGGATGCCGAACACGGTCTGCGAGATCAGGCCGCCTTCGCGAAGTGCGGCCTGGAGGCCGTACGGGTTGGCGTCGGCAGCGGCGGTCCCGGCCGCCGCAAGAATGGTGGTGATCATGATCGGTTAGTCCTCTGACTATATAGGTCTATATCTGAAACGAAAGCTGCGGCGGTTATGGCACCAAATTACTGGGGCGGGATCTTCCACGTCACGCGACGCGAAGAGCTCGACCGGATCGGGTTGCCCGCCGTGTCCACTGCCGGCGAATACCGACCACGCCGTGTGATCGCGGCGCAAGCGGCCCGATCCAGCGCAGACGATCCGCTCGACGACGTGACGCGGCAATTCTCGACGCGACCCTGGGTGTTGATGTCCCAAGCGATCCCGACCGTGCCTTCTTCCTCGGCGCGGAGCGAGCTCGGCGGATAGTCGTCCGTCGACACCCACTGTGCGGGATCACCCTTTGCACCGGCCGCCTTGCTGACGACTGGTGGTGCCGGTGCTGCTGGCGGAGCCGGCGGCGCGGGAGGCGCAGGCGGAGCCGTCGGCTGGAACCGAGGGATGATCGTCGACGTGGTGATCGCAGGCGCAGGCTGCGGGGTCACGACCACTGGCGGCGGCGTCACGACCGTGGTCGGTGGCGGCGGCAGGTTTGGCTGGTCAGGTGGCGGCGGCGGGGGCTCGTCGGGCGGAGGCGGCGGCGGCGGCGGCTCCACGTCGAACGTCGCCATCTTTTCTTGGGCCTTTTTCACGTACTGGTACGCGAGGCCCGTGACGAAAGCGTAGCCCAAGGCCGCATGAATCAGCGCGACGATCACGATCGCGACGATTTTGCCTCCGGACATCTTCTGGTCAGTATAGGCCATTCAGAAACGACACTCCCTTAATCTGCCTGCTCCGTACGCACATGTCCGTACTCGGTACGCGACACATGCGTCTGCCGTTGGCCGGAATAACCACGGGGCATTCGCCAAGTCCTATCGCCACGTCATGCGACACGCAAACGCTTTGTCAGACGCAACAAACTTACAACCGCTAGATGGCAGAATTATTTCTGTATCGTTCAGCTTGGGTCGCGTAGCCTGTCGGCATGAATCCATTGTTTCACGTTACGGCTTCGGCCCTGTCGATCGCGCTCGTCGCGCTCCCCGTCCATGCCGGACAGATGCCTCCACCAGCCCAGGTTTCTCCCGGTAACGCGTCGGTTTCTCGTGATGCGGTGCAGCAGGATGGCGCCGGCGGGATCGGGTATGCCGACATCGCCGACCTGGTGCTGTCCGCGCCGGTGATAGCCGATGCGACGGTGCGATCGACCGCGAAGATCAAGCCCGCCGAAGCCCCGAACCTCGCGCCGGGTTTAGTCCGACTATATGTCGAGGTCGACGTAACGGCGCTGATCCGGGGGGCGGATGGGCTGCCGCCGCGAATCGGCTATTTGCTCGACGTCGCCCCCGATTCGGCCGGTCGCGTGCCGAAGTTCAAGAAGGCACGCGTGCTGATCTTCGCGCGGCCAGTGCCGGGCGCGGTCAACCAGGTCCAGCTGATAGCGCCCGACGCGCAGCTCGACTGGACGCCGACCGCCGATGCGCGCGCGCGGAAGATCGCCAAGGACGCATTGGCAAGCGACGCGCCGCCGGTCATCACCGGGATCGGCAACGCATTCCACGTCGCGGGCGCGCTACCCGGCGAGGGCGAGACGCAAATCTTCCTGACCACCGCGGACCAGCGTCCGGTGTCGCTGTCGGTCCTGCGCCGTCCGGGCGAACAGCCACGCTGGGCGGTCGCGCTGAGCGAGATCGTCGACGAATCCGCCGCACCGCCGGCGCCCGAGACGTTGCTGTGGTACCGGATGGCGTGCGCATTGCCGCAGACACTGCCCGAGCGGAGCACCGCGTCGCTGGAAGCCGCCGACGCGACGATCGCGCGAGAGGATTACGCCTATGTGCTGGCCGCGCTCGGCCCGTGCGGGCGGACGCGGAAGGTCTAGAGAAATTGACGGCCGTCGAAGCTCCGACGGCTGTCAGTCATCTCCGCGGAGGCGGGGACCCAGATCCTCAAGGGTTGGCAATTCTATCGACCGGCTAGCCAATATGGGTCCCCGCCTTCGCGGGAATGACGGTTACGGTGGATCGGAAGATACGAACCCGACTTGCCGATAACGGCACCAGGTCAGCGTATCTCGATCAATTGACCCGTGGTCGACCGCGCCTGCTCGAGAAACGCGACCGCCGCATCGACGTCAGCGGGGTCGCCGCCCTCCTCAAGCACCACCGCATTCACCCGAGTCGCGGGCGCCAATTCTACCGCGAGCGGGCCGATCGCAGCCTTCGCCAGCGCCATCGCCAGCGCATCCAGCGCCGCCGGAATCACGACCACTAGCGACTCGCCAACCGCCCCCCGCACCAGCGCGGCGATATCCCCACCCGGTTCGCCACCCGGTTCGAGCGTCAGGCGCACGGCGTCAGCGGCGGTGGCGGACGAGGGTCACGCCGATCGCCTCGTCCGCCTCGGCGATCGCCAGCTTCACGATCTTCACCTTCACGCGCAACACCCGCGCGTCCTGCAGGAACAGCGTCTCGCAGATATGATCCGCCACGCCCTCGATCAGCGTGAAGTGCACGCCCGGAGGTAGCGCGGTGGTCGCCGCATTCTTCAGATCGAGGTAATTCTTCGACGCCGACAACGGCGTATCGGGGTCGAACCGCTTGGGGCACACCATGTCGACGGTCAGCGAGATCCGCAGCGGCTGCGGCAGGTGCGTCTCCTCCGAATAGATGCCGGTCAGGACCTGCACTTCGAGATCGTGGACTTCGAGTTGAAGACTGTCTTCCATCGTCGCGCCTCTAGCAGACGCGCCGCGAGATGAAAGTCGGGTCTTCGAAGTCAGACGCGCTTGCTGATTGCTTACGCGATCCTCCCCCGCCAGGGGGAGGTGGCACCGAAGGTGACGGAGGGGGAGGACACGGAACAGCGGTCATCGCTTTCCTCCCCCTCCGTCCGGCAAACGCCAGCCACCTCCCCCTGGCGGGGGAGGATCGTGGTGGTCCGCCCTCGATCACTCAGAGTAGCGGCGTTTTCACCGCAAGCCTCCCCACCCCCGCCGGTTATCCTTGCGTTCAGCCGCACCGAGTTTAAAGCGCGCTGCCCCCCATCGCCCGCGCGCCGTCGCTCGGCACGTCCGGGGGCAGGAGATGCCGTGATCACTCTCGTCCCCCTCGACAGCATCGATCCGGCCATGGTCGAGTCGCTGCTCGATCGCGCGTTCGGGCCGGACCGATTTCGCCGCACCGCCTACACGATCCGCGGCGCTGGCGAGGCAATCGCCGCCCTCAGCTTCGCGGCGATCGAGGACGGCGCCCTCGTGGGCTCGATCCAATGCTGGCCGATCGCGCTGATCCAGGACGGGGTCGAAACGCCACTCGTCATGCTCGGCCCGGTCGCGGTCGAGCCGACCCACCAGGGCGACGGGATCGGCCGCCGCTTGATGACGCACGCGCTCGATGCGGCAGCCGCGCACGGCCTCGACGGTGCGCTGATGCTGATCGGCGATCCGGATTATTACGGCCGCTTCTTCGGCTTCACCGCCGATCGAACCGCGCATTGGAGCGCACCGGGTCCAGTCGAACGCCACCGCCTGCTCGCACGCGGCGACGCGGTCCCGAACACACCCGGCATGCTCGGTGCACGCGTACCGGTTACGATACCGGTCACCGCATCCGCATAAGCCGCCGCTTTACCTGGCCCCCCGGCCCGCCTAGTCCGCCGCCATGCCCATGGATCCCATCCCCGATATCGCCTCCTTAAGTCTCGCCGAGATCGCCAAGCTCGTCGAGGAAGCCAAGCTCCCGCCGGTCGAGAAATGGAACCCGACGCATTGCGGTGACAGCGAGATGCGGATCGCGCGCGACGGCACCTGGTATCACCAGGGCTCGCCGATCGGACGCCCGCCGATGGTCCGGCTGTTCTCGACGATCCTGCGCCGCGAGGCCGATGGCAGCCACGTGCTCGTCACGCCCGTCGAAAAGCTCGATATCGAGGTCGAGGACGCGCCCTTCATCGCGGTCGAGATGAAGGCCGAGGGCACCGGTCGCGACTCGAAACTCGCGTTCCGGCTCAACACCGGCGATCTCGTTACCGCGGGTCCCGAGCATCCACTGCGCTTCGTCGAGGATACCGATGGCCCGCGTCCGTATCTCGTCGTGCGCGGCGGGATGGAGGCGCTGGTCGTGCGCTCGGTCTATTACGAACTCGCCGAGCGCGCGATCGCCGATGACGCGGAGACACCGGGCATCTGGAGCGACGGGGCGTTCTTCCCGCTGGAGCCTGCCGCATGAGTTTGACGGAACGGCTGACCGCAGCGCTGGCGAAGGGCGCCGGCTCGCACATGATCTTGCTCACCGGCGACCAGCATGACGGCGACCTGACCGCCGCCGACACGCTGCTCCCCGCCGCGGTGCTGATCGCGGTCACCGACCGCGCCGATCCCGGCGTGATCCTGACCCAGCGTACCGACACGATGAGCCGCCACCCAGGCCAGATCGCGTTCCCCGGCGGTCGGATCGATCCCGGCGAGGACGTGGTCACCGCCGCGCTTCGTGAAGCCGAGGAGGAAATCGCTCTCCCGCGCGATGAGGTCCGGGTGATCGGCGAGGCGGACAGCTACCGCACCGTCACCGGTTTCCAGGTGACGCCGGTGATCGGCATCATACCGCCCGACCTGGTGTTCACCCCGAGCGAGGCCGAAGTCGCCAGCGTCTTCGAAGTGCCGCTCGCGTTTCTCCTCGACGAGGCGAACCACGTCGAGGCGACGCTCGAATGGCAGGGCCATGACCGGCATTATTACGAGATCATGTGGAACGAGCGCCGCATCTGGGGCGCGACCGCCGCGATGATCGTCAACCTCGCCCGTCGCCTGAGGTGGTCTTGATACTCCTGGCCGCGCCGTGGCGCGATCGTGACGGTCTCGAAGCACTGACCAAGGTTCTCGGGGCAACCGAGGGCGAGTCCCGCTTCGTCGGCGGAGCGGTGCGCGACACGCTGCTCGGGATCGACGTCGCCGATGTCGATATCGCCACGCGCCTGCCCCCGCAGGAGGTGATCGAGCGTCTCCAGGACGCGCGGATCAAGGCGGTCCCGACCGGCCTCGCGCACGGCACGATCACCGCGGTCACCCCCGCGGGTCCGGTCGAAGTAACGACGCTGCGCCGCGACGTCTCGACCGACGGCCGCCACGCGATCATCGCCTATACCGACGACTGGCGCGAGGATGCCGCGCGGCGCGACTTCACGATGAACGCGCTCTACGCAGATCCGGCGACAGGCGAGATTTTCGATTATTTCGGTGGCCTCGACGACTTGGCGGCACGACGCGTGCGCTTCATCGGCGACCCGTTGCAGCGGATCGCTGAGGATCATCTGCGCATCCTCCGCTTCTTCCGTTTCCACGCCCGGTTCGGCACGACGATCGACGAAGCCGGGCTGGAAGCCTGTACCACCCGTGCGAACGATCTGATGGCGCTCTCCCGCGAACGTGTCGCGAGCGAGGTGCTGAAGCTGCTGATCGCCGCCAACGCGGTGCC
Source organism: Sphingomonas sp. (assembly GCA_021154945.1). Taxonomy (GTDB): domain Bacteria; phylum Pseudomonadota; class Alphaproteobacteria; order Sphingomonadales; family Sphingomonadaceae; genus Sphingomonas. The sequence continues at coordinate 2,417 of JAJNQF010000401.1, read as the reverse complement.
GGTGGTCGCCTTGATGGTCGAGCGCGGTATTTTCCGCGCGGTCCTGCCCGAGATCGACGCGGCGGGTGCGGAGCGTCTCGCTCTACTCGCCGGGCGCGAGACGGCAGCGGGTATCGCACCCGACCCGATCCGCCGCCTCGCCATGACGATCGCCCCCGCTGCAGCCGAAGCGGTCGGCGCGCGCCTGAAGCTGTCGAACACCGACCGCAAACGTCTGATCGCCGCCACCGCCGGGCCCGGCACCGAAGGCCCGCAGGCGCTTGCCTACCGCGCCGGCATGACCGTCGCGATCGACCGGCTGCTGATCGCGGGCGAAGACGTTTCCCCGATCAAGGACTGGACGCCCCCCGCCTTCCCGTTCTCCGGGGGGGCCCTCGTGGAACGCGGTCTGCGCAAGGGCCCGGACGTCGCGGCGATGCTGCGACAGGTCGAAACGCAGTGGATCGCGGAAGGCTTTCCGGATGCGGAACGCGTCGCGGCGATCGCAGATCAGATGGTGGCTGAAGCTCTGAGTTGCTAAGTTGCGGAAGTGCTGAAGTGCCGGAGCGGCGAGCCATACTTCGCCGAGCGGTGATTCCCAATGCCGGCGCCACCCGCCCCAAATCCGTCACCCCAGCGGAAGCTGGGGTATCCCGGTTGGCTAACGCCGAGACCCGCACGATGAGATCCCAGCTTTCGCTGGGATGACGGTAGTTGTGGATGACCGTGGCTGTTGCCTCGACGGTAGTAGCCCGGGTGCCGTCGGCCGTTGAATTACCAGCGCTCAACCTTGAGTGAACGGCGACAGGCCCCCACCCGCACCGATCATCGCATATGCCGCTTCCGCCTCGAGCGGCTTGGCATAGAAATATCCCTGCCCGAACGTGCACCCGAGCGCCGCCAGCGTCTGCGCGAGTTCGTTGGTCTCGATCCCCTCGGCGGTCGTCTTCATCCCCAGCGCCTGCGCCAGGCTCAAAATCGCGCGGACGATCGATACCTTGTCGCGGTCGGCCAGCATCTCGGTAACGAAACTGCGGTCGATCTTCAGCACGTCGATCGGCAGCTTCTGCAGATAGGCGAGGTTGGAATATCCCGTTCCGAAATCGTCCATCGCCAGCGTCGTTCCCAACGCCTTCAGCGCGTGCATGGTCCCGGCGATCCGATCCGGGTCGGTCACAATCGCGCTCTCGGTCAGTTCCAGCGTAAACCGGTCGCCGGTCAGCCCGGTCGATGCCAGCGCCGCCTCCAGCACCGGGGCGATGTCGTCGCGCTGCAACTGGATCGCCGACAGGTTGACCGCGAATTTCACCCCACAAGCCGCACCGTGCCGCGCATCCCATGCGGCGAGCGTTCGCGCGGCCTCGTCGATCGCCCAGCGCCCCAGCGGCACGATCAGCCCCGATTCCTCGGCGACCGGAATGAACTCGGTCGGACAGTGCCGACGGCCCTGTTCGTCGGTCCACCGCGCAAGCGCTTCGAAAGCCACGATCCGACCGGTCGCCAAGTCGCAGATCGGTTGATACGCCAGCCGAAGTTCGCGATTTTCGATCGCGCGCCGCAGGGCGGTCTCCATGCCGAACTGCGCACGCGCGATCGCGAAATCCTGCGGCAGATAGCTTTCGGCCAGCCCGCTCGCCTTCGCCCGCTTCACCGCGAACTGCGCGTGACGGATCAGTTCGGCGACGTCGCTCGCTTCGTCCGCGCCATAGGCGATCCCGACCGAGCATTCGACGCTGATCTCGTAATCGGTCAGTCGAAATGGTGCGGTGAGCGTACGCTGGATCCGCTCGGCCAGTGCATGCGCTTCCTCACGATCGGTATCGATCGTCATCAGGATGCCGAACTGGTCACCGCCGATCCGTGCAAGCGTGTCGCGCGCGCGCAACGCTCCCTTGATCCGGCGCGCGACGGTGATCAGCAGCTCGTCGCCGGCAAGCGAACCGAGACACGAGTTCAGCCGCCCGAACCGATCGAGATCGACCGCGAGAACCGCGCTGACGCTGCGATCCTCGACGTCCTCGATCAGTTCCTCGAATCCCTCGCGGTTGGGCAAACCGGTCAGGCTGTCGGTGGTCATCTCACGGCGCAGGCTGCGCTCGGTCTGGACCTGCGAAGTCTGGTCGATGAAGCTGATCGTGCAGCGATCGCGGAACGACGCGAACGTCCGCGCGATCGTCACCCGGTAATAGCGGCAGTCGATGACATCGCCCAGGGTCCACTCGAAATCCGACCGGAGGCTGGCCGATTCCAGGAATGCCAGGATGCGCGGTCCGAGATCCGCGATCATCGGCGATCGCTCGGCAACCACGCCAAGCCCGGCGAGACGATAGGCGCGGTTCATCGCGAAGAGATCGAACACGCCGCCGTTGACGACCACATGGGCAGCCGGGATCGGGATCAGTTCCAGGGCCCGCGCGACCAGTTCGGTCGCGACGATC